>CAZEPH010000001.1:0-29043 GCA_964514075.1 uncultured bacterium
ACGGGACGATGCGAATTGACGGGGGTGGGGTGGTGGATGTGAGTGGGCGGGGGTTGTTGGGAGCACCGGGGATCTCGGACCGGTTGGGCGAGAGCTACGATCCGGTGACGGGGGCGATTGTGAAGGTGACGCCGGAAGTGTCCGGAGGGAGCTACGGTGGGTTGGGCGGGGGGAGTTTCTCTCCGACCTACGGGAACGAGCAGAACCCGACGCAGTTGGGGAGTGGCGGAGGGGGCGGCGCGGCAAGCGGCCAGCCCGGGGCGAACGGGGGCGGAGCTGTATTTATCACGGCGACGAATCTGGTGTTGAACGGGACGATCAGTGCGAACGGGGCAAATGCGGGACCGTCGTTCCCGCAGAGCGGTGGGGGTGGGAGCGGGGGGACGGTGGCACTGACGCTGGGGAGTTGGAGTGGCGCGGGGAGCATCACGGCGAACGGGGGAAATTCAGGGAACGGGAGTGGGTCGGGTGGCGGCGGTGGGGGTCGGATCGCGGTGCGCTATGGCACGCGGACGTACACGGGGACGTATCAGGCGAAAGGCGGCGTCCCGGTGGGCGCGGGGTGCTGCGCGGGCACAGCGGGGACGGTGTTCCTAGCGGATACTAACGTTAGCATCTCAAACTCGTCGGCCGACCCTCACCTTGTGCTGTCTCCGACAGGTGTAACCGTCTTCCATGTCAACCTTCGCGATGCCCAGGGGCGGCCCATCGTTGGGACAACAGGAGCGTGGCTCGACTTCAGTGGATGCAGTGGGATAGTTCCGTGCCCTGGAGTGGAGACCCAGTGGCCGGAGGTGTATCCGACCACCCCATCTGATACGAATGGCGTACTCGAGTTCGCAGTACACGGCGGTGGATGCTCCGATCAACCAGTGGTGGTTCAAGATACGCATGGTGTCATCGCGACGGCGCCCATTCACAGCCTCGACCACAATGGTGGCCTTCTTGTCAGCGCATTCGACTTCGTAGGAGATGAGTGTAACGACTACAACAACGACGAAGTCACAGACTCAGCCGATTGGGATTTTTTTGCACACTACATCGGCCAGTCGTGCATCGTCGACGCTGCTTCGTACTTCGCCGTTGACGCTGGGACTGATCCTGGTCCAGAGAGCTTGTTTGTTGGGGCGACAATCCTAGTGTGCGCGGATATTTACAACACAGCAAGGGAATCCGCGGTTCTAGACAGCGTCGTATTCGAGACCGCAGGTTGGGGTATCGCAAATCCATGGACCTTTCTATACCGCCAGCTCAGTATTCCAATAGGCTCCCTAGAACACGCTCCAGGATGTATTTCATATACAATACCGTCTGACGCTCCACATCACGGCTGTTTCCGAGTGCGTTCGTATCCTCGGTTCCTGTCTTCCGCACTGCGAGAAGCATCTCTAACAACGGAGGGTCGACCTGTCTATTCACCACGTCAATCGAGCGCATCCTCGAACAAACAGATCAATCGCGACAGTCGATATCCAACATGTCCCATATCCACTGATCTATTAGATCGAGAAATCGACGATCTGGGAGGCCTACGCTCAGCGCTGATATCTGGCCTGCACTCAACACGCCTACCGCTTCCCCGTTCAGAGACCTACTCGACGAGCGTTCCGATCGGAACAACCGCCGGCCTCACGCTGGAATTGTACAGCCGGGCATTCCTACCCCTCGGATGGTCGTATTCAATTAGTGACAGTGGTCTCATAACTACCCCAGATACGGTCACGGTCACAATCACACACCCCGTCCCAATCGCTTGCGGAGACACCGGCCGAGTCGTGATACAGGCGTACGCGCCGGGGGAAATCTTCATTGGAGACGCCGAAGTCGTGACATATGCCCAAGGGCCAGCTGGAGACGTTGATGCGACCGGAATTGTTGATACTAGCGACGTAACAACTCTGCGGGATTGGATCTTGTGGACTGGGAGCGAACCAGCCAATCCAGACGCAATGGAGCTTACAAGCGACAACATAATTGATGTTGCCGATCTATCACGCCTGGTTAGTCACTTGTACGCTGGGATGGTCCTTGAGTGCGATTCGACGTCCACAATCGTTCCCTACACCGTCGCGTACTTCCACTCAGGCGATACAACAACGTTCCTCCTAGATCCGTCGCGTCCAATCCGCGGTCTACAGGTTGCGCTTGTCGGTCCTGCATCGGGCGTTCCAGTCGCGGCGCTGCCCTCCTCGGTGGAACTGTACTCCAATTCGTACAACGATACGCTCGTTGTTCTAACAACCGACATCAATGGAAGCTCAGTCATGTCCGGAGGAGCGGCGTTCAAGGTGCGCGGAAACTACACACCGATCTCCGGAAGAGTCGCTGATTTGAACCAGAACCCCGGGAATATTCTGTTCGATGCGGTAGATAGCGTGTCAATGCTCTCTGTTGGCAAACACGGGAAAACCGTGTTCACTGTGTCGCCAAGAATCGTACGCGGTCGTATTTCAATCAACTATGTGTTGCCTTCACAAGAGCACATACGAATCTCGATGTGCGACGTTAGAGGACGCGAGGTCTGTACAATACGCAATGGCATCAGTGATGCAGGCCTACATAGAGTGGAGTGGGACGCGGCCGGCAAGGAAGACGCTCGCCTAGCGGCTGGTATCTTCTTTGTGAACATGACAATCGGAGAAACAGGACAAACTCTTACCCAACGAGTAGTGCTCTTGAAATGACACTCCGGAATCTGCGCGCTTTCGGCTCCTCAAAGGAGGCCACATGCTGTTGCACCGCTCCGTAGCATGCCTCATGATCGCCTCCCAGGTTCTCTTATATGCACCCCATGCTGCCGGTGAGCACCTTCCGCGCCTCCGGTATTCTGGCCGGGATGTGTTCCGGGGAATCTTCTTCCTCTCTGGTCCCGTTGCGGACAGGTTGCCTACGCTACGCGGGACAGTGGCGAGTCAGGCGCGTCTATACCTGGAAGCTATGAAGGGAGTCGGTGGTGACAAATTGCGCCAGCAAGCACACGCAACGCTTGAGAGCGTCGAGCGCGCTTACGTTGCGCAGGGAGATCCCGATGGAGCTCGGGATGCTCGTCGTGTGCTCGCGATCCTCGAGAGGCCGGGAACGCCAGCGGAGCAAATAGCGAACATTGTGTTGAACAAGATCGAGGAGCGTGACCGCACGTTCCTTGAGCGCTTCGGAACAGAAGTTCAGAGCGGCGATCAAGTGCGCGTACGCGACGCCCTGAAGGATGGCGCTCAGGAATTGCTCGCCGCATCCGAAGACCTTAGTCTCGGACAATCCATCGACGACGGTGCTGGAATCGTTCTCCCTGTTGTTTGCGCCGCGTTGCTCACAGTTGCACTTGTTAGTGTAGTGGCGGTCGCCGCATACGCGTATTTTGCAATCGGCTACTGGCTGGCGATTGGCAACGTAAAGTATGTATACAACGAGGTGCACTATTTTTCATCATCCACCGCCTCCGAAGGTTCGCTGGAGCTAGACCTCGTGGTGGACCAAATAGCCAGGACACTAGGGCCGCAAAGAACGGCGCGCTGAGATGCGACTGCCCAGAAGAGGGCGAGGATTAGTCAGTAGAATCAGAACGCGCGTTCGCGCCACTGTTACATTCTGTATCCTGACCCTGTATTGTCTTGTTGCAATCTATGCAATCCATCCGGTTCTGCCTTTCAATGCCCTGAGACTCCCATACGAAACTACGATCAATGTGCAACTCTGGCTGCCACAGGGCTGGGCATTCTTCACACGCGATCCCCAGGAAGACCTGCAGTTGATCTATGTAAAGCGCAGGGGGCGCGAGTGGACGAGAGCGGATATGCGTGTTCTCGCGGAGTCTTCAGGGATGCTGGGCTTTGGTCGTTCGCGCAGAGCACAGAATATGGAAGCAAGCATCCTTCTCGCTCAGATACCGAGACAGTGGTGGAAGCCCTGTCGAGGATCGGTGCAGAGTTGCCTGGACCGTGCACCCTTCGCTGGCGAAATTCGCAATCCGAGTCCGCAACCTACAATCTTAGGAGAGTGTGGAGCCATTGTCCAGAAACCCATCCCATGGGCGTGGAGTAGGTCGAATCCGCCAATAACAATGCCATGTAGGGTTGTGAGATTCCGCGTAGTGAGCGCTCTTATCGGAGGGGAGGCGCGTTCGGATTGAGGTCGTGTTCTCTCAAGACTAATTCGGTCGCGTCACGCGTAGATGCATGGATAGGGAAGATGTTCTCCGAGGTCCGTCCCTGGACGAACGTGTATGGACTAGCGCGGTCGCTCCTAGCCCTTGCGACGGCGGGCACGCTCGTCTGCAACAACTCGACCGTGCTGTTTCATCCCACCTCCGCCAACCCTGATGCACTGCGGATGGTTGGAGGCCCAGCGATGTTCGGCATTTTCCATCTTTTCGGTGCTCAGCACCTAGAATTAGCCAGATGGATAGCGGTAGTTGTATTGGCTATCGTTGCGACAGGCTGGCAACCGCGGATTACCGCACTTCTACACTGGTGGGTGGCAGCGAGTTTTCAAGTGAATGCAGTCGTCTTGGATGGTGGAGACCAAGTAGCGTCAGTGTTGACATTGTTGCTGCTGCCCGTGGCCCTTACAGATTCTCGTGTGTGGCACTGGAGCAAGTCGTGCGAACGGCATGGCTCTGAGAATGTGACCACGTCTCGCATAGTTGGCGCGATCGGTCTGATCGGTGTTCGCGTGCAAGTCTCGGGAATTTACTTCCACGCCGCTCTTGGCAAGTGCAAGGTGCCAGAGTGGAGCGATGGGACTGCATTATACTACTGGTTCACGCATCCGACATTCGGAGCGCCAGCGTACTTGGCACCATTCATAGGCATAGTGACAAGGCATGGGGCCTTGCTAACGACGATGACGTGGTCAGTTGTGGCGCTGGAGTTTCTCCTCGCCGCTGCGCTCGTGATGCCCCAAAAAGGCTGGAGGGCAACACTAGTTCTCGGGATCGCATTGCATATGGGGATTGCGATCATTCATGGACTGATGAGTTTTTCGATCGTCATGGTGAGCGCGTTGATATTGTACTTGTGGCCAGCTGAGCGGGAGATCCATACGGGCGGCTGGAGACTATCCTGCATATCAAACAAAGAAGCTGGACAAGCGAGGCGACGTGATACCGGGGGGCTGTAAACCGTTGGTACTGTGGGATGGTAACTGCGACTTCTGCGGCAGGTGGGTTGCACGCTTTAAGCGCCTGACGAAGGACGACGTGGAGTTTCTAGCCACTCAAGAAGCAACGATGGGTCTTGAACCTAGTTTGCGTGAGCGTTTCGAGGAGTCTGTGCAGTTGATTGAGCCAGACGGAAGCTGGTCGGAAGGGGCAGAAGCGGTATTTCGGACCCTTGCGTATGTGCGTTGTTGGGGCTGGCCACTGTGGTTTTATCGCAGGGTGTCGTGGGTCCGCGTACTCAGCGAGAGGTGCTACCGGGACATTGCTCGACATCGATCGGTTTGGATGTAGCCTCGAGCTGACGGGGCGACCGTCGTCTGCGGACTTCACGGTCTTAATCACGCCTGTCCGATGAGGTGATGCGGTTGCGGTGGGCATGGCACCGAGAGCTGCGCCCGACGCCCGGGTACACCGCTCGCTGCGAACGTGGTAATCTCCGCACCGATCAAAGGGCGCGTTCCGAGACTACCGTTCCGCGGGGAGTTCCTTAGCAATGGTCCGATACGACGGCGTCGACTTCATGGAGATCGACGGCCTCTTCAGCGAAGAAGAGCTGCAGATCCGCGACACCATCCGCGAGTTCGTGTCCGCGGAGCTCATGCCGATCATCGAGAAGCACAATCGCGAGGGCACCTTCCCCACGCATCTCATCCCGATGATGGGCGAACTCGGCGTCTACGGCGCGAACATCAACGGCTACGGCTGCCCCGGCCTGAACAACGTCGCGTACGGGCTGATCATGCAGGAACTGGAACGCGGCGACAGCGGCCTGCGCTCGTTCGTCTCCGTGCAAGGCGGGCTCTGCATGTACCCGATCCTCGCGTACGGATCGGACGAGCAGAAGAACAAGTACCTCCCCGAAATGGCGAAGGGCGCAGTGATCGGATGCTTCGGTCTCACCGAGGCGGACTACGGCAGCAACCCCGCCGGCATGATCACGACCGCGGTGAAAGACGGCGACTCCTACGTCCTCAACGGCAGCAAGTTCTGGATCACGAACGGCGGCGTCGCGCACATCGCGATCGTGTGGGCGCGCCTCGACGGGCGCATCCGCGGATTCATCGTGGAGCGCGGCACGAAGGGCTACTCGACGAACGACATCCACGGGAAGTTCTCGCTGCGCGCGTCGGTGACGTCGGAGCTGGTGTTCCAAGACTGCCGCATCCCGGGCGATGCGATCCTCCCGAACGTCGAAGGCCTCAAGGGCCCGCTCGGCTGCCTGAACCAGGCGCGATACGGCATCGCGTGGGGCGCGATCGGCTCCGCGATGGCGACGTACCACGAAGCGCTGAACTATTCCAAGGCGCGGATCCAGTTCGACCGCCCCATCGCCGGCTTCCAACTCGTGCAAGAGAAACTCGCGTGGATGATCCGCGAGATCACGAAGGGCCAGCTCCTCGTGCTGCACGCCGGCCGCCTCAAGGACATGGGCAAGATCAAGCCCGAGCACATCTCGCTCGCGAAGATGAACAACGTGGACATCGCGCTCCGCTGCGCGCGCACCGCGCGCGAAATCCTCGGCGCCGTGGGCATCACCGACGAGTACCAGTGCGGCCGGCACATGTGCAACCTCGAGTCCGTGTACACGTACGAGGGCACGCACGATATCCACACGCTGGTGATCGGCGAGGCGGTGACGGGGATTCCGGCGTACAAGTAGCCACCGCGGCGAGCCGCGTCCTCTCATTGCAACCGGAGTCGCCCCTGGGGTTCATCCAGGCTTGATTTACTCAACGTCGTGAGCGAAACTACTCAACGTCATGAGTAATTCGCCTCCACCCGAGGGGGGGAGAGGTGGATCGATCGGAGCCACGCAATTCAGAATTGTCCTCGCGTTTCGACGCCTTCTACGACGAACTGCGGCTCCTGGCCGCGGCCATTTCCACATCCCGACTAGCGCATGAACCCCTTCGATCTCCCGATCGACACGTTCCTGATCGCATACGGCGCGTATCTCGTCGCATCTTTCGCTTTGGCCACGTTCATCCGCTGGTTCACGCGGCTTCCGGTCGCGGGACCACCGTCCGAGGATCCCCAGCTCTCGCTCTACGAAGTCGCCTACTTGGGCGGCGGCGAAGAGCGCGTTCTGCAGGCCGCGCTGGCACGACTTGTCAGAGCGCACGTCTTCGAGTACGACCACAGCAGGCACGTCATCACGCTGACAAGCACCGCGCTGCCGCCGGACGCCTCCGACATCGAGAGGGAGTTCTGCGCGGAGGTGCGCAACGTGCAGAATAGAGAGGCGGCGCAAATGGTGGCACAGCGACTGTCGCGCGCGCTTCAACCGGCGCGCACGCGCCTTGAGGGGCTCGGCTTGCTGGCACGGGAACGCGAGATGCGGATCGCGCGCTGGGGGCCGATCGCTCTCATGGCGATCGCACTCGCACTTGGGGGTGCGAGGTTTCTCATCGAGATCCTCACCGCTGTCGTTAGCCTCTTCAGCCGCGTCGCTGACATGAGAGATACCTTTCGCGAAACGCACCTGCTGATACAAGTGGTGCAGTTCTCCATGGCGATCGGCCTGATGTACTTCTCCCGCCGGATCCTGCGAAGTCGTCGCGGCGACGCCGTCTTGTCGCGCCTCAGAGCCAAGCACGCTCACCTCGAGCTTCGCGCGGGACATCGCCTCTCGGAGCTGTCCGACGACGAACTCGTTCTGGCGATCGGGATCTTCGGTCACGCCGTCTTGCTGGGCGGTCCGCTCGCCGCCCTGGAGCCGATCTTCGCAACAGCGGACTTCGCGAGGAACGGCGGCGGATGGGGCCATCCGGCTGGGTTCGCTCCATGAGCCGCCGGTCCATGTGGGTGCGAAGCACCACGCTCTTCCTGGCGACGCTCATCAGCCTCGCTCTCTCGCGGAGCGCACGAGCGGAACTGCAATCCACGCGTGAGTCTCACGTGATCCACCGGCAATTGCACGCCGACATGGATGGCGACCATAAGACCGATCTCATCCAAGCGACCTTCTACAGCACCAGCGACGGTCCCTACGACCGCGCGGTCGTGGAGATCAACGGCGCGTCGTTCGTCGTGCACGGCGAGGTCTTGCACGGCGACATCTTCGTCGTCGACATTGACACGACCGACGCCGCACGCGAAGTCGCCGTGCCGGAGGCCGGCCCGAGCGACGACCCCGCAACGCACTTCCTTCGCTACTCGCTGGGTGAGGTGATCGAACTCGGCGTGGTCCCGGGAATCACGACGGGCCCGCAGGCGGTGGACGGCTCGGGATCGATCACGACGCAATGCCGCGGTGAGATTCTGGAGACATGGTGGTACCCGTGTCGCTTCAGTCTCAATCGATGGAAGCACGTTTTGGAAGAAGAATCGCAGGAGCGCATGCCGATGGACACACGCGTCACCCTGAAGTGCGACCTGCGGCTCGTGGCCGACGCGTGGAGCACAGAGCCCGCCGCCGTCCTTCACAAAGGCGACCGCGCAACGCTCCGCAGCACGGACAACAAGAACTGGTGCTACATCGAGTCGGAGCGTGGCGTGCGCGGGTGGTTCGCGGTGTACACGTACGGCATCATCGCGCAAAACGGACTCCCGGCGACGGAGGTGTTCGACGGGCTCTTCATCGCCGACTAGGACGAGTTCAACTCTGCCAACTCCCCTTCCCCGAGCAGCGGTCGGCATTACCGACCACCAGTGCGGGCGTCGCATGTGCACCTCGAGCGTGCAAATAACTCTCGTCGGCCCCAGCGCATTTCGCTCTTGAGTTTGTCCATCGTAGCCGACTAATTTGTCTGGTATGACAGACAGTTTCTACAGACTAACCCCATCCGAGTGCCAAGTTATTCTCTCGCAGCGCATTGCGGAGAAGTCGCCTGGGCTCATCCAACTCGTTACCGGCCCGAGGCAGGTCGGCAAGACGACGCTGCTCCTCAAGATGCAGGGCGACCTTGGAGCCCGCGGCCTCTACCGCGCCGCGGACACGCCTGAGGCGCACTTGCCCGGGTTCTGGGAGCGCGTCTGGTCGGATGCTGAAGCAACCGCGCGACAGGAAGGCAAAGCAGTCCTCTTCCTCGACGAGATCCAGCTCGTTCACGATTGGTCCGCGCGCGTCAAGGGTTCGTGGGACAGAATCAAGCGAGAAGCGACTCCGCTCCACATCATCGCCTCTGGGTCATCGGCGCTTCGCTTGGGTCACGGCTCCAAAGAGAGCCTCGCCGGACGCTTCGAACGACTGACCATCGCGCATTGGCCTGCATCCGCACTGGTCTCCGACCTCGGCGTCGCACGCGACGAAGCGGCCGATGTTGCAGTGCGTTTCGGCACGTACCCCGGGGCCGTGCCAATGCGCGCCGAAGTCGCTCGATGGAAGGCCTACGTGCGCGACGCCATCGTGGAGCCCGCGATCGGCACGGACATCCTTGCGCTCGGCGGCGTGCGACGACCCGCGCTCTTGCGCCAGCTGTTCGGCATCTGCACGAGCATGCCCGCGCAGATCGTCTCGCTGCGCAAACTCCAAGGGCAGATGCACGACGCCGGCGTGCTCGAGACCATCGCGAACTACCTGTCACTTCTCGAGGACGCATACCTGATCGCGCCGCTGGAGAAGTTCTCACCCGCGACGCACAGGCGCCGCGCCGCGCCGAGCAAGATCGTGGTGCTGAACAACGCGCTGCTCGGCGCGCTGGATCCGCGCGAGCCTCCTGACCCCAGCACTGATCCCGCGCGATTCGGCGCATGGGTCGAGAACGCGTGCCTCGCACACGCGTGGAACGCGGGGCAACACGTGAGCTACTGGCGCGAAGAACCGCTCGAAGTGGACGGCGTGATCGACGGGTCGTGGGGCAAGTGGGCAATCGAGGTGAAGACGGGACCGTTCGACTCCGGGGCGCTGCGCGGGCTCTTTGAATTCTGCCGGCGGCACGCAGAGTTTCGCCCACTCGTCGTGACGCGCGACGGCGACGAGCACGTCGCGCGGCGTGCGGGTGCGCGTGCGATGTCCTGGAGGGACTTTTTGCTCGGGCGCGCGCCGGACAGCCAATGACGCCCCAAACACGGCGCCGGTGTATTCTCGAGCACGATGACGTTTCGTCGAAGACGTCTGGTCACTAGGTGCCGGCAATGAATCCCCTGACACTCCCGCCTCTCCCATTCCTCGGCCTGTACGGGACGATCGTCGCCACGTCGTTCGTCCTCGCCGCGTACGTGCGTTGGTACACGCGGCTCCCGGCCGCTGGAGCGCCGTCTGACGACCCCGAGCTGTCGCCGTACGAGATCGCCTACCTGGGCGGCGGCGAAGAACGCGCTCTGCAGGCCACTATTGCGCGTCTGGTCCGGGCGCGCGTGTTCGACTACGACCGCGACAAGCGCGTCCTCACGCGCGTGAGCGACACGCCGCCGCCAGATGCTTCGCACATCGAGAACGCGTTCCACACCGTCGCTCAGAGGGTCATGGGAGAAAGCGATGCGGAAGCCGTGGCGGAAGAACTCGCGTGCGTCTTGCACCCGGTGCGAACGCGGCTGGAGGATCTCCGACTTCTCGTCGCGCCGCGCGAGAAGTGGCTCGCGCACTGGGGGCCGATCGGCCTCGCGTCCATCGCGGTCGCCGTCGGCGCAACCAGGGCCGTGATCCACTACTGGCACGCTTGGAACGCGCCACCCGGCGCGAGCGCAGCCGAGTTGGACGCGTTCGAGGTGATCGGGCAAGTCAGTGCGATCGTCCTCACGCTCGGAACGACGTTCTTCTCGCGGCGTGTGCTGCGCAGCCGTCGCGGCGACGCTGTTCTCTCGCGACTTCAGAAGAAACACGCGCACCTCGAATTTCGCGCCGGCAGGCGGCTTGCGGAACTCAGCGACGAGGAGCTGCTTCTGGCGATTGGGCTCTTCGGTCACAGCGTGGTGCTGGGTGGGCCGCTCGGCGCGTTGGAGGCGATCTTCGAAGGCGCGGAGAGGGCGACGAGCGGCCATTGATGAAAGGCAATCTCGCGCCGGCGGCATCCCGCTCGCCGACTTTCTCTCGCGTCCGTGAGCCAGGGGCTCGAGCGGCAGGGCCCGCTCGCCGCCGCGCGCGTTCTCTGCTATAGTGCGCAGCGTTCGTGGCGCGCGCGTTCCTCCACCCGTCGGTCGCCCAAGGCCGACTCCTCCTGCAGACGATTCCACAGCGGTGCAGCAGGCGCAGCGCACACGAGCAAACCGACAGCACGAGTCGATCACGCACCACCACACGCGCCGAGCGCGAGGAGACGTGAATGTCGAGGGGACGCTTCTACATCACCACGGCGATCGACTACGTGAACAGCACACCGCACCTCGGCACCGCATACGAGAAAATCGCGGCCGACGTCCTCGCACGGCTGCGAAGGCAAGAAGGCTACGACACGTTCTTCCTGATGGGGAACGACGAGCACTCGCAGAACGTCGCCGCCGCCGCGGAGAAGCAAAACCTCGAGCCGATCGTCTACTGCGACAAAATGGCGTCCGTCTTCCGCTCGACGTGGGAACGCCTCGAGATCAGCTTCGACGACTTCATCCGCACCACCGAACCGCGCCACAAGAAAGCGGTGGAAGCGCTCTTCTCGCACATCCACGCGAAGGGCGACATCTACAAGGGCAGCTACAGCGGCTACTACTGCGTGTCGTGCGAAGCGTTCTGGCTCGAGAAGGACTTGGTGGACGGCAAGTGCAAGGTTCACCAAAAGGCGCCGGAGTGGATCACGGAGGACAACTACTTCTTCCGTCTCTCCGCGTACGCCGACCGGCTGCGCGCGCACATCGACGCGAATCCGCTGTTCATTCAGCCGGAGTCGCGGCGCAACGAAATCCTGGCGTTGATCGATGGCGGTCTCACGGACGTGAGCATCAGCCGCGCGGGCGGGCAGTGGGGCATTCCGCTGCCGATCGACCCGGAGCACACGGTGTACGTGTGGTTCGATGCACTCATCAACTACCTGAGCGGAACGGGCTACCCGGACGCGTCGCACGAGCGCGCGGGGTTTTGGCCCGCGGACCTGCACGTGATCGGCAAGGACATCACGCGCTTCCACTGCGTGATCTGGCCGGCGATGCTGATGGCCGCCGACGTGCCGCTGCCGCAGTCGATCTTCGGCCACGGCTGGGTGAGTTTCCGCGGGCAGAAGCTGTCGAAGTCGCTCGGGAATATCATCGATCCGCTGGAAGCGGCGGAACGCCTCGGCGCCGACGCGCTACGCTACTTCCTCATGCGTGAGATCCCGTTCGGCAAGGACGGCGACTTTTCGTGGGACGCGTTCATCGAGCGATACAACAGCGACCTCGCGAACGATCTCGGCAACCTCGTGATGCGCTCTCTCAGCATGGCCCGGCGATACCTGGACGGACAGATTCCGGCGGTGCCGGCGGACAACGATGCGCCGAAGGATCTCGCGCTCGCGGCGGATATCACGAAGAGCATCGAGGAGTATCGCGCGGCGTCGCAAGCGCTCGCGCTCTCGGACGTGGCGCGGTGCGCGATCGAGGTGGTGCGCCGCACGAACAAGTACGTGGAAGAAACGGCTCCGTGGTCGCGCATCAAGGAGCCGGAGGGGAAGAAGCGCGTCGGCGTGGTGCTCGCGCACATCATGGAAGCGATTCGCGTGTCGTCGGTGTTGCTCGCGCCGATCATGCCGCGTCGCGCGCGTGAGATTTGGTCGTTGCTCGGTTTGCAGGGCGACATGCGCGACCAATCGCTGGCGGACCTAGCGTTTGCCCCGAGTGCGGCGCCCGCCCGTCTCGCCGCGGAAGCGCGCCCGCTGTTCCCGCGCATCGAGGTCGACACCAACACGACCGACGCGCCGGCCGCGCAGGCGTCGGATGCGAAGCCGCCGAAGGAGCCGGCGCCGGCGCGATAGAGAACGGGGAAGTGGGGGGGTAGGGTTGGGATATCTCTTCGAGTGGGACGAAACGAAAGCTCGATCCAATGAGCGCAAACACGGCGTCGGTTTCAACGAAGCGACGACCGTCTTCGGAGACGCACGCTCCCTCCTTCTTGCCGACCCGGATCACTCCGCGTACGAGAGACGATTCCTCGTCATGGGAACATCGTGTCGCGGGCGCGTCCTCGTGGTAGCCTTCACCGAGCGGCCACCGCGCACTCGCCTCATTTCAGCGCGACCAGCATCGCGGCGAGAACGGAGAACCTATGAAGAAGGGCAGTAGAACGCCGCCCGGGCAGGTCTCGGACGGGATGCGCAAGGAATACGATTTCTCCTCCGGCGTCCGAGGCGCAACCGCGAAGCGATACGCCGAGGGTGCGAATGTCATCGCGATCGCCCCGGACGTTGCCGACGTCTTCCCCGACGCTGCCTCGGTCAATGAAGTCTTGCGTGCCATCGCACCTCTCCTGAGACAGCGTCGCCGGCGACGGCCCGCATAACCGGCGTGTTCATCGACACACACGCGCACCTCTGGGACCGGCGTTTCGACGCCGATCGCAATGACGTGATCGCGCGCATGACCGCCGCGCGCGTCACACGCCGCGTGGAAGTGGGCGCCGACCTCGTGACGAGTCGCGACGCGTTGCGCGCCGCGCGCGAGAGCGCGAGCGTTGTCGCAACCGCCGGCGTGCATCCGCACAGCGCCGCGGACCCCGAGTGCGCTGCGTACAGGGACGAGCTCCCACTCCTGCTGGACGACGAGCGCGCCGTCGCTGTCGGCGAGTGCGGCCTCGATTTCTTCCGCAACCTCTCCCCACGCGACGCACAGGAAGACGCCTTCGCCTTCCAGATCGCGCTCGCGCGCGCACGCTCTCTCCCGCTCGTCATTCACCAACGCGATGCATGGAACGAAGTACTCGCATGCCTCGACGCCGGCGGCGCGCAGGCGCACGGCGGCGTGTTCCACTGCTTCTCGCACGGCCGCCGCGAAGCGGAGGAAGTGATCGCGCGCAACTTCGTCGTGGGATTGGGCGGCACGAGCACGCGCAATCAAGCGTGGGCGCGTGAGCTTCTTCCGTGGGTGCCGCTCGAGAGCGTGGTGCTCGAAACGGACGCGCCGTACCTCATCCCCGCGTCGTTGCCGCGGAGCGATCGCAACGAACCCGCGTATCTCCCGCTCGTCGCGGACGCGATCGCACAAGCGAAGGGCGTGAGCGTGGAATACGTGGCGCAGGCGACCACGGAGACGGCGCTGCGCGTGTTCGGCCGGCGCGGCGTGGAGTGGAGTGAAGCGCGACACGCGTGACACACTCGCCGCGCGCCATCCTGCAGGAACTCGGGATCCGTCCGCTCAAGCGGCTCGGGCAGAACTTCCTCACGGACGCGCGCGTCGCCGAGCGCATCGCGAGCGCGTGCGATCTCACGCGCAGCGACACCGTCGTGGAGATCGGCCCAGGGACGGGCGCGCTCACGATGCATCTCCTCGCGCGCGCGCGGCGCGTCGTGGCGATCGAGCTGGATCGCACGCTCGCGGGCGCGCTCGCGCACACGCTCGGCGATCCGCCGCACCTCGACGTCCGCCAAGCCGATGTACGCGAGGTCGATCTGCGCTCGCTCGCGCCGAGCGACGGCGGCGGCGTGATCGCCGGCAACGTGCCGTACCTGATCACCACGGACATCGTGACGCAAATCATCGCCGCGCGCGGTCCGTTCGATCGCGCGGTGCTGCTCGTGCAGAAGGAATACGCCGCGCGCCTCAGCGCGCCACCGAACACCGCGCAGTACGGCGCGCTCACCGTGTTCGTGCGGCAGTACGCGGTGGCGGAGACCGTGTTCACGGTGGGGCCGGGGTGCTTCTATCCGCCGCCGGACGTATCATCCGCAGTGGTGCGGCTCTCTCTGCGCCGAACGCCGGCGCAAGACGTGCGCTCGGCGGACGACCTGCGCGCCGTCGTGCGGGCGGCGTTCGGGATGCGACGCAAGGTCCTGGGCAACGCGCTCGCGCGTCTCGCGGAGGAACGCGGCCTCGCGAACGGAACGGAACTCTGCCGCGTCGCCGGGGTTGACCCCCGTCGCCGGGGCGAAACCCTCGACCTGCCCGAGTTCGCGGCGCTGGCGAATTCTCTCCCACCGGCCGATCTAATGATGCGATGACCCTAGTCCGTTTCGTCACCGTCGTGGCAGTGGCCGTATGCGCGCTCGCGCTGCATGCGGCCGGCGCGCGTGCGCAGTCCGCGTTGGAGCAAGCGGTCGCGGCCGTCGACACGGTCACCACATCCGATTCGACCACGGTCGATTCTACCGCGGCGAACGTGTACGTCCCCCCCGAGCGCGTGGCGCCCACCTACTCCTCCAGCTACGGGCTCAACAGGACGGAAACGACGTGGCGGCAAGGTCTGTCGTTCACCCTGCCGTGGAGACGGTTCACGCTCACGCACTCGACGAACGGCAACTTGCGCTCGGACACGTCGCGCAATCAGCGCGACAACCGGGACATCTCCAGCCGCACGACGCTCGACTACGCGGCGGGGCGCGCGTTTCACGTCGGCTTGGAGTACGACCTCCCGAAGACGACGCTGTCCGACTTCACCTCCAAGAACGGAACGGACCGCAGCGATCTCGCCGTGACCGCCAGCTACAACACGACGCTCACGCCCCGGCTCACGCTGGATCTCAGCGGAAGCGGCGGGCGCGCGACCGAGAGCTACATCAGCCGCCGGTACGCGACGAGCCGCGACCCGAACAGCCCGGACCAGAGCGACGACTCCGATGCCAGCGGCGTGCGCGGTTCGGGGAGCGCCTCCGTCGGCTACACACCGATCAACTGGCTGAGCGTGAAGAGCAAGTGGGATCGCAGCCGCTCGCACCGCGATTCGCGTTCGCGCACGACGTTTGCGGTCCAGGACTCGGCGCAGGGCGACACGAACCGGGTCGAGGTCGTCACGAACATCGACAACACCAACAACAAGTCCGCGACGCTGTCGTTCGTCCCGAACTTCTTTCTCACCGGCACGCTGGATCTCTCGGACAAGAACGAGCAGGCACAGTACTTCGCGCCGAACACGCGCTCGGGAGGCGGACAGGAGACGCGCACCACGCTGGGGCGCACGGCGGTGCTGCGCACCAAGGCGCATGCGGGGACGAAGCTCGAAAGCAACTGGTCGGTCACGCTCGGGGAAAACACGACGCGCTACGCGCAGGGATCGAACCGCAGCCGGCGCGTCGGCACACTCCGCATCGACGCCGACCTCCGCTGGAAGCTGTGGGGCACCGACATCAGCAGCCAGTTCTCGAGCGACAGCACGCGCACGGAGTATCTCGACACGGGGAGCACCGAAACGAGCACGGGCGAGACGGGCAACGTGTACACGCGGAGTATGCGCGTCGACCTCGCGCGTGCGCTCACGCAGAAGACATCGCTCAAGATGGCAGGGTCGGTCTCGCTGATCCGCTACGAGTTCGACGACAGCAAGCAAGACCGCGACGTGGGCAACCAACGCGCACAGCTCACGCTGTCCCGCACGCTGAGCCGGAAGGCGTCGCTCTCCGTGGATTTCAGCGCGGAGAACAAGGACCGCATCTCGGTGCACCGGTCGCAGTCGAAGAGCAGCAACTCGGAGCAGGTGTACACGATGTCGCCGTCGCTCTCCTACGACGTCACGCCGCGCGTGAAGGTGACGCAGGGCTATCAAATCCAGTCCGACTACACCGTGTATCGTTTCGACGAGACGCGCAACTTCTACACGGGGACGTGGTCGGTGAACAACAAGATCACGACGCAGATCTCGAAGCGCGTGAAGCTGGACGTGACGCACTATCAACTGCTCCGCGAAAGTGGAAAGTACCGGCGCACGGCGCCGGATCAGCCGCGCCTGTTCTTCAAGGGAGGCGAGAACCGCACGAACGACCTCACCATGCTCGTGTCGTACAATCTCTCGCAGCGCATCACGCTCTCGACGTCGCAGCGGCTCAACATCGCGACGGGGTACGCTCTGTCGGGCGGCGTCTTGACGCGACAGTCGGAGCAACGGCGGCTGGACCTGAATGGCACGACGTCGCTCTCGTACTTCCTGCGGGATGGGACGCAGGTGCAGGTCAACGTGCGACGCGTCAGCTCGACCTCGGACTTGGAGAACTACTGGACGGTGAACGCAGACCTCAAGAAGACGTTCTTCAAATGACGCGGACGATCCCCGCGGCCCTAGCCGTCGGCGTCGCACTCGCGGCTGCGGGCTGCGACTTCTTCTCGCCGCGCGACCCGGACCCGCCCGGCGGATCGACGGGTCCGCAGGTCTGCGAGTCCGCGCGCACGGAGCCGGAGTCGCTGTTCACGACCGACTTCGTGTGCGCGCTGCAAGCCGACTCCGCTGCGGGGCTATCCAACTACGAACGCCTGCTCTTCGAAAACGGATTCCACTTCGAGATGGATCCATTGGACGCCGCGGACGGGAGCGTCGACAGCTCGTCATGGGGTCGCCCCAAGGACATCGAATACGTCTCGAGCATGCTGAACGCGGCGGAGTCTCTACGCGTGGAGATCAGTGAGGTGGTCAAGTTGGGTTCCGAGGCGCTCGATACGCTTTCGCTGCAGGTGACCTATCACGTCCGGTTCAAGCAAGAGGGCATGGACGCACAGGATTACAACGGCATCGCCGACGTGGGTCTCCAGAAGGACGGGCAGACGTGGTACCTCCGTGCGTGGCGTGACGCGCGGAGCGCGGGGTCGTCCCAGGCTCTGGGGCGGTTGAAGCGGCTCAATTTCTCCGTCCCGTAGGGCACGCATGGGCATGCGACTGCCAAAGTGCTATGTTGGTGGCTCTCCAGGCCGATGCTATACTCGGATCACGAACCGTGATCATGTTGATGGTTGGCGGAGATCACCAGGGAGGAAGCACAGGCTAGCTCGTTGAGATCGATTGCACGTGCATCCTTAGGATGTGCGGGCCTTTCCCCTCATGCGCCGTGACATACTTCACGGACGGTCATCTAGCCTAGCTGCTTTCGGAGGTCGCATGTCGCGCCGTATCGTCTCGCGCTCTATCGCCGTTGCCGGCGTTCTCACGCTCGCGCTCCATAGCGGGTGTCTCTTTTCTCCTCCAGACGGTGGGGGCGGGGGTCAGGTGTTCATCTACCGTCCTCTGACAACGCCCTACGCACCTCTCTACAACCTGGAGAAGGCCTACGCGAATCGCGGCCAAGAGGCGTATGACCGGTACGCGGAGCTGTTCGACCCCGTTCTGTACAAGTTCATCTGGGACGACACCTCCACCCCGACGCTCGAGGACTCGTACAACTACACCGAGGAAATCAAGACGCGCGAGATGTTCGTCGACGCCAGCGTGGCGAGCCTCAGTTTGACGTTCCTCGTCAACGACGCCGACTCACTCGGCACGCCGAGCAACACCGTCGGCGACCCACCGGGCACGCAGCGCTTCACGATCAACGGCTTGTCGCTATCGCTCGACCGCCCGCCGACCACGTACGTCACGAGCGGAACCGCGGAGTTCTTCGTCGCGCCGATCGACAACAACGGCAAGACGGAGTGGAAGATCATCCGCTGGCGCGACCTGACGTCGCCACCCATCTCGACGGCGCCGGCGCTCCAGAACGAGGCGCCGAACGCGGTGGGCTCCGCCCTTCTGCGCGCCGCGGCGCTCGCGGACGCACTGGGCGAGAAGGAGCGCGCCGCGCACGCCGCCGCGCACTAACACGCGCCGATGACCGCGAGCGCGAGCGTCCGCCTCTCTGCGGCGCTCGCGCTCGTCGTTTGTGTCGCGGGATGCGCGGGCGATCCACCGACGCAACCGCCGCCCGGCACGTACCTCGCGCAAACAACGCCCGCCGCCACGTTTGCCAACCTGCGGCGCGCGTACAACACGCACGACGCCGCGGCGCGCGCGCCCTACGCCGCGCTCTTCGACAGCACGCGCTTCACGCGCTACTTCGCGGGCGCGCACCCGGCGGGACACGCGGCCCCGTCGTGGGATTTCGCCACCGAGGTGCGCGGTTTCGACACGTTCGTGAGCGATCCCACGCTCGTGTCCTACGCGATGACGTGGGGCGACAGCGCGAGCGCACAACCCGCGCCGAGTCCGTCGCTCGCGGACCCGGCCGGAACGCTGCGCTACACGTTCACGCGCGTGACGATCGACATCGAGCACACGACGTTCGGACTCACGCAGACGGGGTCGTTCGTGATCGACGTGGCGCCGGTGGACACGGTGAACGGCGCGCCAGAATGGCGCATCGTGCGCTGGCGCGACGCAACGGGCGAACCTGCCGTGCCGCCATCTGCACGCCCTCTCACCACGCCGTACGCACCGCTCGCGAACCTGGACCTGTGCTATCGCACCGGGTGGGATCAGTCGGTGGCGCTCTATCGCACGCTCTTCGATTCCGCGCGCTATGTGTTCGTGTGGGACGACACTCGCACGCCGCAGCTGGAGGACACGTACGGCTACGCGAGCGAGGTCACGGCGAGCGGCGTGTTCGCCGATCCGTCCGTAACGTCGGTCTCCCTCACGTTTCTCGTGAACGTTGCCGACTCCCTCGGGCAACCGAGCAACATTCTCGGCGATCCGCCGGGCGCGATGCGCTTCACGATCAACGGCATCTCGTTGTCGTTCGATCGGTCCGTGGAGACGTACGTCACGAGCGGCGCCGCGGAGTTCTTCACCGCGCCGACCGACACGCTGAACGGCGTGCCGCAGTGGCGGATCATTCGCTGGCGCGACCTCACCGCACCACCGATCACGGCCGCTCCGCATCGGCCGCCTGTCGAGCCCACGACATGGGGCGAGATCAAGGCGCTCTACCTCCAGCGGTGAGGCGCGTGGAACCTGCCCCGAGCGCGTCTTGACGCTCACCGTACACGCGCATAGCTTCGCCGCGTGTTGACACACACGCACCCGCACACACGCACACGCACACGCCCGCCGCGCCGGCGGCGCACGCGCACGAACCCCGCCGCCGCCGCCGCGCGCGCCGTTCGCGCGTCATGGCGCGGCGCGCTCGCCGTCGGCGCCGCCGTGGCGATCCTCGCGCTCGCCGGCGGCGTCGCGCTCTTCCTGCGCACCGACCGCGGCCGCTTCACCGCGGCGGAACACGTGACGCGCGACGACGCACGCGCGCTCCAGAGCATTCGCGCCGCGATCGACGCCGCGCTCACGGAGGTGAACGTCGCCGACGCGGATCGCACGCCGGACCCACGACCCACCGGCGTGCGGTACGCGCTGACCGCGCAACTTCCCTCGCGCACATGGCCGGTCGACGCGAACATCGCTCTCACACAGCACCTGCGACGCATCGGCGCCACCGTGTGGGACGCGATCGAAACAACGCGGGACGGCCGCGCCGCGCTGCAACTTACGTGCGGCACGCATCGCGATCCGCTCGTCAGTGTCGTCGTGCTCGCACCGGCAACACCGGCGCCGGACTCCCTCGCACAGCGACGCGGCGGAGCACTTGCTCTCATATTGACGGACGTGGACTGGGACACGATCGCTTACGCGGAACGCTTCGCGCGCGCGACACACGGCGCCGCGGCCGCGATCGTCCCGGGCGAACGCAAGTCGAGCGAACTCGCGGAGCGTCTCGCGCGCGCGGGCGCGGAGCTGCTCGTCTATCTCCCGATGGAACCCAAAGGCTATCCCGGCACGGACCCCGGCCCCGATCCCATCCTCGTGGACATGAAGCCGGATCGCGTGCGCGACCGCACGCACGACGCGGTGCGGCGCATTCGGGGAGCGGCGGGCATCGCGAATCGCATGGGATCGTTCGCCATGCAGGACCTCACGATCATGCGGACGGTGATGACCGTGGCGGCGAACGAGCACTTGTACTTCGTGGAACTGCCGGCGTCGCAGGACGCTGTGACGCGACGCGTGGGGAGAGAAGTTGGCGTGCCGGTTCTTCCCTGTGAAACGCACCTCGACGCACGCAAGCTGGATGACCCCGATGCGCGCATCACCGCCCAGCTCGACGCGCTCCTCGCGCGCGCCGCGAAGACAGGGCGCGCGATCGCCACCGTGCACGCCGATTCCGCCACGTGCGAAAACGTGATGCGCGCTCTGCGCGCGACGCACACGCGCCTCACGCCGCCGAGCGCGTCCTTGTGAGCGACCGCATCCTCCGCGTCGCGGCCGTGCAGTGGCGTGCGGGTGATGCGCTCCCCGACACACCGCGGTGGACGTGGAGCGCCGCGCAGATCGTCGCGTTTCCGGAGTACTTCCGCTGCGGCGGCGACATCCGCTCGCACGAGGACGCGGCCCTGCGACACGACGCAGACGTGCAGGCGTGCGCGGCGCTCTCGCGCGCGCTCGGCGCGCGCAGCACGCTCGTGGCCGGCACGCTCGTCGCCCCGCGCGCGGACGGCGCGTTCGAGAACCGCGCGTACGTGATGGAAGACGGCGCGATCGTCGGCGAGTACGCGAAGGTGCACCCGATGCCGGGCGAAATCGCGCACGGCATCACGCCGGGCACGCGGTTTCGCGCATTCGACACGGTGCACGGCGTGCGACTCGGCGTGTTGATTTGCTCCGACGTGCTCGCGAGCGATTCGTTCGCCCGCATCGCGAAGCACGCGCCCGACGTGATCGTGATCCCGACGTCGTCGCCGCTCCGCCCGCACGACACGATCGACGAAAAGCACGCGCGCGATCGCGATATCTTCGTGGCGGGCGCACGCACGGCTCGCGCGTTCGTGGTGAAGGTGTGCACGCTCGGCCCGCTCTTCGATGGGCACGAGCTGCAGGGCCGGTCGCTCGTCGCCGCGCCGTGGGGTGTCAGCATGCGCGTACCGCACGGTGCGGAGCAGCGTCCGGCGGAGTTGGTGTGCGATCTCAATGTCACGGAACTGCACCGGTGGCGTGCGCGCCAAACGAAAGCGCCCCGCTCGTCGCGGGGCGCTTCGTAGCGAAGGGAACGCCGCGCGCTACTTCTGCACGTCGACCTTGACGATCTTCCCGTCCTTCACTTCTACGGTCGCGGTCACGCCCTGGGCGCGCAGCTTCTCCTCGAGAAGCGCCTTGACCTCCGCATCGGTCTTGCCGGCCACCTCTTCGTGATCCACGCGCAGTTCGACGCGCTTCTGCTCCGAGGTGGACGTGGCCTCCTTGTCGTCGTCCGTCACGGTGATCGTCGGCGGCTCCGCGGGCGCCGGAGCGTCCGCGTCTGTGCTCGTCGACGTCTTCGAGAGCGTCACCTTGATCTGGCGCTTGTCTCCCTCGCTCGTCACCTCCACGTCCGGCGACGCAAAGCCGTGCGACTCGAGCTGCGTCTTGATCTCCGACGCGATCTCCCCGTCGGACTTGCCCGTGGCGTTCACGCGGATCTCGTTCACCGCGTCGGCCGCGTAGGCATACACACTGCCCGAGACGCGTTCCACGCGCGGCGTGACGACCGCACTCGCGGCGCACCCCTTGCGCGTGATCTCGCGGGCGAAGGCCGAGGCCGCGGCGTTCACGGACGATCGCGCGCGCATCGGCACATCCGCGACGAACGCCACGCGATCGCCGCCGTCGCTCTGCACGGAGACGTTCGTTGCGCCGAGCGCCTTCGCAAACTCCGCGGAGATACGCTGCGCCACGGCGTCGTCGCCCTGCGGCACGCGTGCGGAGAGTTGTACCGAGTAGCCCGTCGTGTGCTGGTACGACACGGGCACAACGAGCAACGCGGCGGCGAGAGCCGCCACCCCCACCGCGCCGGAGAGAACCGGGCGACGGCGCGCGGTCGACGTCAGGGACATCCAGACCTCCTTCAGTGTGTTCCGCGAACGCGAGCGCGCTGCGGCGTGTGTTTCCGTGAGCGACGGAACGCCGCGTGTCGTTACGCGCGCGAGCGCTTGCAGGTCGTCGTTCCAGTGATCGCTCATGTCGATGATCCTCCTGCGGACGCAAACTCCGCCTCGATAGCCGCCGCATCCCGCGTGGGCGCCAGACCGAGCCGCGTGTAGTGACGGCGCAGCCGCTCCCGCGCACGTACGAGGCGCGTCTTCACGGCAGAGAGCGTCACGCCCTGCATGGACGCGATCTCCTCGATGGAGAAGCCGTCGAGTTCGAACAGCACGACGGCCTCGCGCATCTCGGGCGAGAGCGTGGCCAGCGCCCGCGCGGCCCGCGTCGCTCTCCTGTGCTCCTCCGCATACGCTCCCCCGTCGTGGCCGATCACCTCCGCACCCGTTTCCAACGGAAGGAAGCGGCGCCAGAATGCGCGGCGCGCGCGGCTGCGATGCACGTTGAGCAGCACGGCGTAGAACCAGGGCCGAAACCGCGCGTCGTCACGGAGCGAGTGCAGCCGTTCCGCCGCACGCACCACCGCCTCTTGCAGGAGATCGTCGCCGTCGGCCGTGGACCGGCAGAGACGGCGCGCCGTCGCCGCTGCCTGTGCGTGCAGCGGCGCAAGCAGTTCGAGCAGGCGATCCCAATCGGCGGAGCTGTGCGTCATGCGGGTGACTGTCTCACGGAAACAAGCGCGGGTGCGACCCTCGTGAACGGAGACGCACGGGCGGCGCTGAAAAGTCGCAGGAAAGTCGAGTGCCGCAAGGGTGCCCGTGTGCCACGACGGACGGCGCGAGCGAGCGCTCGCTTGTGCACGAGGACGGCGCCGGTTCTAGCGTCGTGACATCTCAAGAGCCGAGGCTTCGGGGCGCCGAATGGAGCACTGTTGGCGCCAGAACCTGCGGCGGGACAAGAGGGACCAAATGCCCTAAACCTCCCCCCTCCTTCGTGCGACGAGTGTAGACGCGGAGTCGCCTCCTACCAGGCGTCTCCGCGTCGAAACTCCGTCGCACGAAGGAGGAACAAACCGTGAACACGCTCCCCAAGTGGTGTGCCGTCGCGCTCATCGTCAGCCTGTCGGACGCCACGTGCACGCAGGCGGTCACAATCTGCGCCGAGTCCTTTGACAATGCATGGGCCACCCCCGGCGCTCTATCCACGGTCATCAACGAGTATCCGTACCTCACGCTCAAGGTCATCGAGTTCGTTCCGGTCTGCGGACGAATGACGGTAAGAGACATTATTACCGACGCAATCAAGGCGCTGCAGAAGATTCTCATCGAGAAGGACGAATTGGGTACGCGCATTTGGACGGTGCCTTCGCCAAACCCACCCCTGTGCTGGCTCAGAGGCTCTGAGTGGTCGGGCACCATGGGCAACATACTGGCGGGCGTCGCTGCGAAGGCCACGGCGGTATGCACAGGACGTGTGGCCCGCCCCTAATCACCGGATCACGTGCCCCGAGAAGGGGCAGAAGAATGAGAGCGGCGAGCCACCGAGCACCGCGCGAGGTGATCGTCCACCAATCCGACGGCCTGCATGAAGGCATACACGATTGTCGGACCGACGAAGCGGAAGCCGCGCGCGCGGAGATCGCGACTCAGCGCGCGCGATTCGTCTGTCTCCGCGGGGATGGTGCGCGTGGTGCGATGGCGCGTGACGATCGGCGCGCGCTCCGGAACAAACCCCCACACGTAACGATCGAACGAACCGAACTCGCGTTGCACGCGCAGGAAGGCCCGCGCGTTCGCCACAGTGGACTCCACCTTCAGCCGATTGCGCACGATGCCCGGATCGAGGAGCAAGCGTTCGATGCGCCGCGCGTCGAAGCGCGCCACGCGCGCGGGATCGAAGTCCGCGAAGGCGCGGCGGTAGCCGTCGCGCTTCTGCAGGATGGTCTCCCAGCTGAGGCCGGCTTGCGCGCCCTCGAGGATCAGGAACTCGAATAGCACGCGGTCGTCATGCTGCGGCACGCCCCACTCCTCGTCGTGATAGGCGATCGAGAGCGGCGTGCGCGCCCATGCGCAGCGTGCGACCGACGCCGTCACAACGACGCCACCGCGGACTTGCGCTGTAACTGCAACACGGTCACGTCCGGATCCACGATCACCTTCTCCGGCGTGAAGCCGTCGCAGCGAATGCGCACGACGCGCGACTCGTTCGGTC
The DNA here is from genome assembly GCA_964514075.1 of uncultured bacterium. Lineage (GTDB taxonomy): Bacteria > Eisenbacteria > RBG-16-71-46 > CAZEPH01 > CAZEPH01 > CAZEPH01. Next base: position 24,942 of record CAZEPH010000001.1, read on the forward strand.
CCAACTCCACCACGGTGCGCGCGTCGCGGTACGCTGCCGCCTTCTTCTTCGCCTTCTTCGGATCGGGGAAGCGTTCACCGCTCGTCGCCGCGATCACGACCGGGAAGCGTCCCGTGCCGGCGTTCGTGACCTTCACGCTGACCTCGTGCGCGCCGACGCGCTTCGCGTCCGTGAGGCGGTACTCGGGGACGACGACCTCATAGAACCAGGGACGGACGAAGCGATCGAACGCCACAGGATCCGTCGCGTGACGCCGCATCACCGCGAGGTAGTCGGGCACCACGGGGTGATCCGGGTTCGCGCGATACAGCGCGATGAACTCGCGAATGCCCGCCAGCGCCCGCTCGCGTCCCATGAAGTCGTACAGCATCCAGTTCACCCAGCCGCCCTTCTCGTACTCCGTGACTCGGTCCGTCGGCTTGGAGAAGTCCGTGCGCACGATCGAGCGCTCCTCGTCGGCGTTGCGCTGTTCGCCGTAGCGCGACTCGAGCCGCTTCATGAACTCCATGCGCGCGCGCGGCCCGCGCACTTGCTCGAAGAGCAACGCGGTCGAGAAGTGCGCCATGCCCTCGGAGAGAATGTCGCCGCTCGGTCCCGCGCCCGGCAGGATGATGTTCCCCCACCACTGGTGTGCGGATTCGTGCGCGGTGACGAGGAACGTGGCGTCGGCCTTCGGCTCGTTCTTCGTGAGAAAGCCGATGTTCTCCGAGAACGTGATATTGGTCGGAAAGCCCTGCGCGTACCCGGCGAGCCCGGGGAATTCGCTCACGCGCAGCTCGTTCCACGGGAACGGCGTAAACCACTCCGAGTAGTAGCGGCGTGCTGCGTCGAGCGCGACGGTCATCGAGTCGATGTTGTAGGGATGCTGCGGGAAATAGTAGATCGCGGTGCCGTGCCCGCGGCGCACCTTCCACGACGGCGACGCGATGATGTTCACGAAGTTCACCGGATGCTCGGTGCTCCACGCGTACGTCACGCGGTCGCCGCGTTCGGTGCGCGCGTCGAGCGTGCCCACGGCGTGCGCATCCCATCCGCTCGGGACGGTCACGCGCACACGCGCGGGGAACGGCTGCCCGCCGCCGAACGCCGCGCGCGTGGTGCCGGCGTAGAAGTCCTCCGGGTAGTCCCGCGGCTCGTGCCGGTTGTCCTTGTCGATGCCCACGTCCTCCAGGAAGCCGACGCGCGGCACGAAGTCCGCCTCGAACTGCGTCAGCACGACGGCCGCGGGGAACACGAACTGTCCCGTGTTGGCGCCGTTCTTCGAGATTCCCTTGGGTACAGTGTTCTCGAAGCGCCATCCGAGACGCAGCGTATCCCCGATGCGCATGGCGCGCGGCGGCGTGAACACGTACAGGCCGCTGCGATTCTCCGGCGTGTAACGCGCGCCGTTCATCGTCCACGACGCGCTCTCCGCCGCGGCGGAAAGCGTGAGCGGAACCTGACGCACGAGCGAGTCGCGGCGATTCACGAGAACGAGCGTCCCCGCGCTGCGCAAGCGTCGCGCATCCGGAAAGAGATTCACGTCGACGTCCAGTCGCGCGATGTCGGGATACGTGGCGTTCAACCACGTTTCCACGTTACGGCGCCAGTAGTCCTTCTGCGCCTTCTTCGCGGCCCCGCCTTGGAATCCCTGGCTCACCTGAAAGCCCAGCATCGACCCGGCGACGATCGGCACGACGGCGTACGGCGCCAGCCGCATCGCGCTGCGTGCGAGCGGCCCCGGCTGCAGCCGCTGAAACGCGCGCGAGCCGTCCGCCTCGCGCCGCGCGAACACGCGCACGGCGAACGCCACAAAAAACACCGCGGCGCCCGTCACCATGATGCGATTGAGCAGAAGCGCCGAGCGGTCAGCGGCAAAGGCGTAGACATCGCTCCAGCGAATCACCGCCCAGATGTTCCAGTTGCCGACCCAGTTCAACTTGCCCGTGAGTTGCAGGTACCCCGTGAGGCACATGAGACCGATGGCGAGCGCGTACGTGACGTAGCGATTGCCGGTGAGCGCGCGGAGAGCCATGACGAACGACGCCCAGAAGAAGAACGTCGGCACGAGCAACACGCCCCACACCAGCACGAACGGCGTGAGCGAGAGCGGCACCGTACCCTGAATGAGCAATGCGATTGCGCTGCCGACAAACGCGGCCGCGAGCACCGCGAGTGCGACGACGCTGTTCGCGAGGGCTTTGCCGAAGAGCATCGCGGCGGTGCGCATCGGCGTGGCATAGGAGATCTGCGCGAGGCGCGTGCGCTCCTCGCGCTCGATCGATTCCACCGTGTAGAACGTGAGCAGCAGGCACACGAGCAACGTGAGCGTGTTCGCCGCCCGCACGGCGGTCATGCCCGGCGTGAGCAGCACGGGCGTGTCGAACGCACCGAGAAGCGTGAGCGACGTGCCGAGCGTCTGCAGGAGAATCAACGGCACGAAGAGATACAAGCCGGGCTGGCTACGCAACTCACGCAGCTCCGTGCTCGCCGTCACCAGCACGTGCGACACGAACGACGGCACGCGCACGCTCATGCCGAGCGCGCGCAATCCGGCGGCAGCGCGCGTGCTGGACGCAGCGACCGGCGCCGCCACCGGTGCGGCGCCTTTCTTCACGCGCCGCGCGGCGCCGCGCACCGAGCGCGCGAGGTGACGCTGCGCGGCGAGCGCACTCAGGATCGACGCGCCGATCACCCACGCGCGGTTGATCCAAAACGTCGCGTCGTAGTGAATGGACGCCGTGTTGTAGAAATGCACGCCGCGATCCACCTTGAGGTACGTCTCGGAAAGCCAGCGAAACGCGCTCGGATCGAGGATCATGAGCACGCGGTTGATGCGCGGGTCGAGCCACGTCGGCGACCAGTTCCACAAAAAGAAGCCGCACACGAGCACCACCGCGACCGGCAGGAAGAACACGAGGATCGCTTTGCGCGACATCTCACCCACGGCAAACGTGGTGCACGCGATGAAGAAGATGACGGGCAGAGCCATCGCGATCGCCGGACCCGCGTAGTGCGCGAGCGCAAAGGGCCCGCGAATCTCCTTGAGCGATCCCGCGGGCACCAGGTGATTGAAGAACGCCGAGAAGAACACGTGCACCACGACGATCGCGAGGAATCCCACGAGCGTCGCAGAGAGCTTGCCCCACACGTACTCCGCCGGCGTGAGTGGACTCGAGTGCAGAACCTCCTCGACCTTGTTCTCCTCGTCGGCAATCGCGATCATCCCCGCGGCGACCGCAACGAAGAACCCGTAGAACAATAGCGTGAGCATCCCGAAGATCTGCGCGATCGCGAACTCCGAGGTGATCCACGCCTTCGTGCCGCCGACCTGTGAGCTGCCCGAGCTCACCGACAGCACGCCCTTGGACATGCCGAAGGCCGTGAGGATCATCGTGGCCGCGAGGAACCAGAAGAGCGGACGCCGCCACAAACCCGCGGCTTCGACGCGGAAGACCTCGAACGTGCGCGCGGCTGTCATACGCGCGCCCCCTCTGGCATCGCGTCACGCATGTAGAGCAGGTACGCGTCCTCGAGCGTGGCCGGCACGCGCACAAAGCCTGTGGGCGGCGCGGCGCTGTCGGCTGCAAATACACGCGCACGGTTCGTTCCTTCAAAGAGCACGGCCTGCGTGACGATGTGCGAGCGGCGCAGCTCGTCCAACCCCGACGCCGGCACGAGGCCCTCGTACACGTGTCCGTCGAGCGCCGCGCGTGCGGCGCCGGGCGTCGTTTCCGCGACGAGCCGCCCCCCGCGAATCACGGCGAAGCGCGGACACAGAACCGCCACGTCCTCGACGATGTGCGTCGAGAGAAGCACCGTGCGATCCTCCGCCAACTCCGCGAGCAAGCGGTAGAAGCGCAAGCGCTCTTCCGGATCCAATCCCGCCGTGGGTTCATCCACGATGATCAAGCGCGGATTCCCCGCGATGGCTTGCGCGATGCCGAGGCGCTGCTTCATTCCGCCGGAGTAGCCCTTCACCTTCCGCTTCGCCGCAAACGCCAAGTTCACGCGCTCGAGCAACTCGCCGCACAATCGACGCAGACCGCCCGGCGCCTCCACGCCTTTGAGACGCAACAAGTGCTCGAGCATCGCCTCCCCGCTCAAGTGCGGGTAGAAGCCG
>CAZEPH010000002.1:0-26469 GCA_964514075.1 uncultured bacterium
GAAAGCTCCCGCCCGCGCAGCACGAGAAGGTGCATGCGATCACGAACGGCTACGACGAAGCCGACTTCACCGGCGAACCGCTCCGCGGGCCGTGGCCCGTGACGTTCGTGTACGTGGGATCGTTCTTCGACGAGTGGAGCCCCGAACCGATCGTGCGCGCACTGCAGGCGGCGCTCGCCGCACGACCGGATCTGCGCGGACGCATTGGATGGAGCATTATCGGTCAGTCCGATGCGGACAACGAGCGGCGACTCGATCGCCTCACCGCCGAACTCGGGCTGGGCGAGGCGATCCACCGCGGCGGGTACGTGTCGCATCACGACAGTGTGCGGCGCCTCTGCGGCGCGGATGTCCTCGTGTGCGTCGTCGCTCGCGCGGAAGAGAGCCGCGCGCAGTTTCCCGCGAAAGTGTTCGAGTACCTGCGCTCCGGCCGGCCCGTTCTCGGTGTGATGCCGGACGGTCCCACGGCGGACGTGTTGCGCGGCGGCGGCGCCGCTACGTTCGCGCGCTACGATGACGTGCCCGCGATCGCCGCGGCGATCGTCGCCTGCGCCGATCGCGCCCTCGGTGGCGGCGGGCCGGCGGGCGACCGTGCGTATGCGGAGCAATTCGAGCGGCGCGCGCTCACGCGGCGTCTGGCGGACGTCCTGGACCGAATCGTGGAGTACCGCCGTGCGCGCTGAGCCGATCGACATCCTCCACGTGATTCCCACGTACGACGTCGGCGGCGTCGAACGGTATCTGCTCGACCGCTTGCCGCGGCTGCGCGCACTGGGACTCCGCGTGGGGGTGTGCGGTCTCCGCGGCGGCGCACTCCTCGACGACTACCGCGCCGCGGGCGTCCCCGCGTACGTGTGCGGCATGCACGGCGTGGTCGATGCGCCGCGCGGCCTCGTGCGCTTCGCGCAGCACCTGCGCGTGCTGCGCCCGCGCCTCGTGCACTCGCACCTCTTTTGGAGCGACCTCGCCGTCGCGTGTACTCACGGGGCTGCGCCGCGTGCGCGATGGATCAGCACGAAGCACGACGAAGCGCGCTGGATGAGCGCACCCTCGCGGCTCCTCGAGCGATGGATGCTCGCGCGCGTGGACGCGGTGATCGCGGATTCGCACGGCGTCGCGCGGGCGCGCGCCGAACGCACGCCGGGCGGTCCCGCGCCGCGCGTCATCTACCTGTCCGCACACGATCCCGGCGAAATCCCGCCGGCGGAGCGTGCCGCGGCGCGCGCGCGTTTCGGCCTATCCGACGCCGCGCTCGCGGTGGGCGCGGTCGCGCGCTTCCATCGCGTGAAGGGGCTCGACGTTCTGCTCGACGCATGGCGCATCGTCGAGGATGCCGTTCCGGACGCGCATCTCGTACTCGCGGGCGACGGGCCGGAGGCGGACGCGCTCCGCGCGCAGGCGCGCTCCCTGGCACGCGTGCATTTCCTCGGAATGCGCCGCGACGTGGAGAACGTGTACCGCGCGTTAGACGTGCTCGCACTGTCCTCCCGGTCGGAGGGATTCCCGATCGCCATCGTCGAGGCGATGTCGTATGCGCTTCCCGTGGTCGCTACGCGCGTGGGAGGCGTCGACGAGGCGGTCGAGCACGATCGGACGGGTGTGCTCGTGACACCCGAGTCGCCGACCGCGCTCGCGCACGCACTCTGCGCCGTGCTGGCGGACGCCTCGCAGCGCGCGCTCCTCGCACGCAACGCGCGCACGGCATACCTCGCACGCTTCACGCCGGAGCAGGAGATCGCCGCGTTGCGCGCGGTCTACGACGAGGTACTCGCGTGAGGCGGCGTCACGTCGTGCAGATCATCGGGCGCATGAACATCGGCGGCCCGGCGCGCTTGGTCATGCTGGCCGCGCACGGTCTCGCCGCGCGCGGCGACGACACCACGCTGATCGTCGGTCGTCCCGAGGAGAGCGAAGGCGACCTCACCGACGCGGCCGAGGCGGAGGGCCTCCGCGTCGTCCGCGTTCCCTCGATGGCGCGACGCGTGTTTCCCCCGGATGACGCGCGCGCGTTCGCCTCGATCTACGCGCACTTGCGCCGGCTGCGCCCGGATGTCGTGCACACGCACACCGCGAAAGCCGGAACGCTCGGGCGCCTCGCGGCGCGCGCGGCGCGCGTGCCGCACGTCGCGCACACGTTTCATGGGCACGTGTTCGAGGGCTACTTCTCGCCGCTCGTGTCGACCGCGATCGTGCAGACGGAGCGAGCGCTCGCGCACGTCTGCGATCGCATCGTGGCGGTGAGCGAGGCAGCGCGGCGCGACATCCTGCACGAGCGCATCTGCGCGCCGGAGAAGCTCGTGACGATTCACCCCGGTGTGGAGCTGCAGCCGTTTCTTGCGGCGGACGGCGACGGCGACGCGTTGCGCCGCGCGTGGGGCGTCGGTGCAGATCGCGCGATCGTCGGTCTCGTCGCACGCCTCGTTCCCGTAAAGCAAGTGGACGTGTTTCTGCGTCTGGCGGAGCGCGTGCCGCACGCCGCGTTCGTCATCGCCGGCGACGGACCCGATCGCTCGCACCTCGAAGCGCTGCGCGCTGCGAGCCCGGCGCGCGATCGCATCCACTTCGCGGGCTTCCACACCGATCTCGCCACGCTGTATCGCGCCCTGGACGTGGTCGTGTTGTGCTCCGCCAACGAAGGCCTGCCCGTGGCGCTGATCGAAGCGCAAGCCGCCGCGCGGCCCGTCGCCGCGTACGACGTCGGAGGCGTGTGCGAGGTGGTGCGCGATGGGGACACGGGACGCGTCGTCGCGGCGGGCGACGAACCCGCGCTGGCGGCGGCGGTCCAGTCGTTCGTGGAGAACGCCGCGGAGCGCGCGCGCTGCGGCGCGCGCGGCCGCGCGTTCATGCAGGAGCGCTATTCCGCCGAGCGCATGATCGACGCCACGGACGCACTCTACGCGTCGATGCTCGCCACTACATCTCGCCGGTCGTGACGAACCAATCCGCGAGGCGCGCGTCGCCCTCGACGCGGAATCGCACGTCGGCGACGCGGTAGCGATTCCACACGAGCAGGTTCAGGTCCGCCGCCGTTCCGCTCACACGTGCGGTCGGCGACGGCGCTCGCGTCGCCTCCCATCGAAAGCCGTTCGGTTCGAGCGTGATGAGCCACTGCGCGTCCGCATCGGTCGCGTCGAAGGCGATGGTCTCGCCGCGTCCCTTCCACAGCGACACGTTCGGCGCGAAGTACGCGGCGCACGGCGCGTTCTCGAAGAATTCGCTCACGCCGTCCACGGCCACGTCGGTGTCGATGGCGGACGCACGGCCGAGAGCCCACTCCGCGTCGACGCGGTGGATCGTCGTCTCGTGCAGTTGCCGTCGCGCCCAGAAACGCACGTGTTGATCCGCGCCCCACGACCACACGGGCGCGTCGGGGTCCGCGGCATGGAGCGTGGCGATGAGCGGCGCCGCGCCGTCCTGCAACCACTGCGCGAGTGCGGATGCATCGTCCGGCTGCTCCCACACGCATTGATTGCTCGGGATACGCTCACGAGCGCGCGTGCGCACGATCAACTCCGCCCAGCGGTGGACGTTGCCCACGTGTCGCACGAGTGTGTCGAGCGTCCACCCGTCATCGCCCGTCGGCACGGGCGTCGCGAAGTCCGCGCCACGCACCACGTCCGCAAAGTGCTCGATCTCCGGCGCCAGCCGCGTGCACGAGTCCGTGTAGGTCATTGCAGGAGCCCTCCGAGTCCGGCTCATGGACTACCACACGCTCGGGGATGCGCGCAGGTCCAATCGCGACATCGGCGGTTCGCGTGTCCGCGCACGCGAAAAGGCCCGGCGGCTGTCCACCGCCGGGCCCGCAGACTCTCACGACGGAGGGCAATTTCCGTTGAGAGCCACTTGACCGCCCACTCCCCCTCAGTGTGAGCGGACCATCCACGTGCGACACTGTACCGCGCGCCGCCGGTGGGCGGCTCTGGTCCGGTGGAACCGTGTCCGCCTGCGACGTTCCGCCACCACCGCGCCGGACCGAATGCACAATGGACGCGTCTTGTTTCATTCACGCACGATGACGCGCGATGGACTCCACACCACGGAAGCCGACCGGCGTCTATGTCGTGTGTGCCTTGCTCGCATGGACGCTGCTCGGCGACATCGGACGGTGGCCGCTGGCTCTCTCGGGACTTCGTCGGGGCGACGGCGCGAGCGGCTGGTTCGAACACGCGACGCTCGCGCTCTTTCTCGTGAGTCCGTTCGTGACGATTCCCTCGCTCGTCGGGTTGTGGTGGATGCGACGCTGGGCGCCGGCCGCGTTTCTCCTGTGGACCGGCATCACCGCACTGCAAACCGGTCTGCTCTTGTTCCTGGTCGGCGGGCTCGGAGGCATCCGGCAGACCGGGTGGGTGTTCGTGTTCGTCGTGTGGATCGCTGCGCTGGTCGCGCTCGCTCTCCTCGCGCGGTACGTATGCCGGGCCGTGCGACGCGCACACGCGGCACCGGCACGCTGCTAACGGACCACCCCCTCCCACCGCCTCTCGCTACCTTGTTGCTCCACCTCGGGAGCACGTACGGTCAATCTACCGGTCGTGCAGCGCAGGAAACGACCACACACAGAGAGCGAGGGCGCGATTCATGGCACCACCGACACCACCGCCGCTCGACGACGCGAACGCGCAAGACGCACAGCCGCCGTTCGTGTTCCCGCAATTCTGCAAGGGATGCGGCCGCTGCATTCCCGCGTGCGACAAGGGCTGCATCACCCTCGGCACGGAGATCAATTCGGCCACGGGCCTCATTCCGATCACGCTGGATCTCGAACGGTGTAACGCGTGCGGCATGTGCATCGACGCGTGTCCCGAGCCCTACGGATTGCAGGAGATCCCGGCGGGCGAGTCGTTCGAGCTGCTGGATCCGGAGAAGCTGTTCGGCGCGCGTCCCTCCACCGCGCCGATACCCACGGACCTGCCGGCACGTATCGTGCCGCTCCCCCACGTCGAACCGTTGGTGATCAAGGGCACGTACGCGTCCGCGATCGGCGCGCTGCTCGCGGGTTGCCGCCACTTCTACGGCTACCCGATCACGCCGTCCACGGAAGGTGCGGAACTGATGGCGAAGATCCTGCCGCAATTGCAGGGCGTGTTCGTGCAAGCGGTGAGCGAGGTCGCCACGGTGAACCACATGTACGGCACCGGCGGCGCGGGGCTGCGCTGCATGACGTTCACGTCGTCGCCCGGTTTCTCGCTCATGCTCGAGGGTGTGTCGTACATGATCGGCGCGGAGGTCCCGGGCGTGTTCGTGAACATCATGCGCGGCGGACCGGGCCTCGGGAACATCGGCCCGGAACAAGGCGACATCAAGCTGGCGTGCCGCGGACTCGGGCACGGCAACACACACGCCATCGTCCTCGCACCGTCCACCCCGCAAGAGATGCTCGACTTCACCATGCGCGCCTTCGACCTCGCGTTCACGTACCGATCGCCCGTGATCGTGCTCGGCGACGGGTACCTTGGGCAGATGACGGGACGCGTCACGCTGCCGGAGGCGATGATCGAACCGGGTCTCCCTGCGTGGGCCGTGTGGGGAGACGCGATGCACCGCCGCAACGTGATCAACTCGATCTACCTCTCGGAGAAGGACCTCGAGGCGCACAACGTCGGCTTGATCGCGAAGTACGCGCGCATCGCCGCCGCAGAGCAGCGCGCGGCGCTCGATCGATGCGACGATGCGGACGTGCTCCTCGTCGCGTGCAACACGCCGGCGCGCATGGCGAAGGGCGCGGTCGCGGACCTGCGCGCACGCGGCCTCCGCGCGGGATTGTTCCGCCCGCAGACCCTGTGGCCGTTCCCGATCGCCGCCCTCCAGCCGCTCCTCGCACACGTGCGCCGCATCGTCGTGGTGGAAGCGAGCGACGGACAGCTCGAGGACGAACTGCGCCTCGCCCTGAGTCACGCGGGCGTGCGGCTCGAGGCGTCCATTGAATCCGTGCGGCACTACGGCGGCGTTCTGCCACAGCAGCGAGAAATCGTGGAGTTCGTCGCTGCCGGTGAGGAGGTGACGGTGTGAGCGTCTTCTATCCAACGTTCGAACGACACGCGCACGGCGAGGGACTGAAAGCGCACAGCACGCACTACTGCCCCGGATGCGGGCACGGTCTCGTGCACAAGTACATGGCCGAGGCCATCGCGAAGTTCGGCATCCAAGATCGGACGGTCGCGATTTCACCGGTCGGGTGCGCGGTGTTCCTCTACTACTACTTCGACGTGGGCAACTCGCAGGCGGCGCACGGCCGGGCGCCGGCCGTGGCGCTCGGGCATAAGCTCGCGAATCCTGAGGCCATGGTCCTCAGCTATCAAGGCGACGGCGATCTCGCGTCCATCGGTCTGGCGGAAATCCTCTCCGCGCTGCAGATGGGCATCCCCATCACGTACATCTTCGTGAACAACGCGATCTACGGGATGACGGGCGGGCAAATGGCGCCGACCACGCTCATGGGGCAGGTCACCGCGACCAGTCCCACGGGCCGGACGCGCGCGATGGGCGAGCCCCTCAAGATGGCGGAACTCGTCGCAGGGCTCGACGGGCCGATGTATGTCGCGCGCGTGGGTCTCTTCGACGTGAACGAACGCGCGCGCGCGCGCCGCGCGATTCGCAAGGCGGTGAAGCTGCAGGTGGAAGGCCGCGGCGCCGCCTTCGTGGAAGTGCTCGCTGAGTGCCCCACGCACCTCAAGATGTCGCCCCGCGAGTCGGAAGATTGGGTGCGCGACACCATGGTGCCCGTGTTTCCGCTCGGCGTGAAGAAAGACGTGAAGCGCGATCCGTGGTTCCACGCATCGCGTCCCTCCTTCGATGCGCAGACCCTCACCACGCTCGCCGGCGGCAGCCGGGAGAGCGTGCCGCGGTTCGCACGCGCGTTCCCCGCGCACATCGATCGCGACGACATCGCGCTCAAGCTGGCGGGCGCCGGCGGCGACGGAGCGCAAACAGCCGCGATGCTCCTCACGTGGGCCGCGACCAACGAAGGGTTCGATGCGACGCACATTCCCAGCTACGGGCCGGAGTCGCGCGGCGGTACGTCGTACGCCGACGTGCACATCGCGCGCGAGGAAGTGCTCTCGCCCGCGTCGCCGCATCCGCACGTTCTCGTGGCGTTCAACGCACCGAGCCTCGCGAAGTTCGGCCCCGACGTCGCCGACGGCGGCGTGATCGTCTACGACAGTTCCATCATTCACGACGTGCCCGAGATCGGCCGCGGCGTGCGCGTGATCGGCACGCCGTGGGCCGCGATGGCTGCGTCGCTCGGCAAACCGCTCGTGAAAAACATCGTCGCGCTCGGTGCAGTGCAGGCGGCGACGAACCTCTTCCCACACGACACACTGCTCACGGCCATCCGCCAAGCGCTGCGCGAGAAGTGCACGCTGATCGCCGTGAACGAGGAGGCCTACCAATGCGGGGTGAACTCGATCACTCAAGTGACAGCGTAGTGCTCACGGAAGACGAACGCCGGCTCTTGGCCACGCTGCGCGCTCTGCCGAACGGTCCCCTGCGCGACCACGTGTGGACCATGCTGGACGGCGTCTCCCGCTTGCTGCATGAGCCGCATTGCAGCCAAGTACAAGCAGACGGCGTCCCGTGTGCTCGCCCCAGCGGAGAGTGCGCGCAGTGTCACCGTGTCCTTGAGGAGTTGGACGCCCTCCCGTCCACCGCCTTCCCCGGATAACCGGCCGCTCGGCGTCATTCGCCGATCCCGCGCCGCCGTTCGCCGAATCCCGCGCGACGGCGGCGCGCGTGCATCCGTACTCTGCATGTGTCGGGCGCGAGAGGACGCGCTCGCCACCTCACACGGAGGACACGATGACACAGACGGTTCACCGGCGGCGCGAGCATCGTGATGATGCGTTCTGGGGCATCACTCTGATCGCGCTCGGAACGTGGCTCTTGCTCGTGCGCGCTGGAGCGCTGCACCACGTATCGCTGCACAATTGGTGGCCGCTTCTCCTCGTCGGGGTCGCGGTGCTGCGGCTCGCGACGGCGCGATCACCCAAATCGATCGGATCGGCCGTGACGCTTGCCGGAATCGGCGCCTGGTGTTGGATTGCGGTGAACGACTGGCACGGGCTGACGTGGCACCGGAGCTGGCCGCTCGCGCTCGTCGCGGTCGGCACGGGTATCGTGGTGCGCGCACTCGCCGAGAGCGTGTGGCCGCGGCGCGAGGAGGACGATCATGCGAGCCGCTGACGTGCGCCGGCACTGGCGCGAGGCGGTTCTGGCGGCGTGTGCGACATGGCTCGTCGTGCAGAACATCATCATGTTTGTGATTCTCGCGTGGACGCACCCAGTCCGCGTGTTGGCCGTGGGAGCCACGGTGGCGCAGGTCACATGGCAGGCGGCCGCTGCGCTCTGCGTGTTCGGCGCCGCGTTGGCCTTCCTTGTGACGCTCGTCGCCGCGCTGCGGCACATCACCCTCTCGTATGCCGGAGGAGGTCATGATGTCCGCTGACAACGTCCAATCGACAGGATTCGCGCCCCGCCGCTGGAGCGTGCGCCTGGTCGTCGGCACAATCTTCATCGCACTGGGTGGGGCGTGGACGCTCGACAACCTCGGCGTTCTGGACGCGGACAGCGTGCTGCAGTGGTGGCCGCTGCTGTTGATCGCCTACGGCGCTCTGCGCATCACCGGTGTGGACGGGTGCAAGCGGCCTCTGAGCGGCGGCATCTTTGCGTTCGCCGGCGCGTGGATCCTGCTCAACAACCTGAACGTGATCGACATCAGCGTGTTCGATCTCTGGCCGCTGTTCCTGATCTTCGCCGGTCTGAGCCTCATCCAGCGCGGCGCCCACACCGTGGGCGCGGCGGAGTCCGATAGCTATCCGCGCCCGTTTGCGATGATGGGCGGCAACGAACGCCGCCTGCAATCGCAGGAGCTCACGGGATTCGAAGCCACCGCCGTGGCCGGTGGCGTGGATGTCGACCTGTGCGGCGCCAAACCGCGCACGCACGACGTGCACGCCGAGGTGTTCGCCCTGTGGGGCGGAATCGACATCACGGTGCCGCGCAACTGGCGCGTCGTGTGTGAAGCGACGCCGATCATGGGCGGCGTGGAAAACAAGGCGCTCCCGCCCATCGAACCCATCGTCGCCACGCTCCACGTGCGCGGTCTCCTGCTCATGGGCGGCCTCGAGATCAAGTCGGAAGGCGCGTAGCGTGCACCCGCTCGTGCGCCGCCCGTTGCGCCTCGCGCTCTACGTGCTTGCGTGGATTCCCGCGGGGCTCGTGCTCGCGGCACTCTTGCAGGTGGCGCGGCCGCGGCCGTGGATGCATGCGCTTGTCGTCGCGCTGCCGCTCGCCGTGGTGTACGCGTTCGCGGTGCTCTCGGCGTGGTGGGTGTGTCGCGCGCATCCCATGGGCGGCATCGACGACGACGCCTCGCACGCCGTCACCGCGCAGGTGCGCACGGCCGTGCAGACGACGATCGTGTGGGTCGCTCTCGCCACGACGTACAGCGTCGCGCTCAACTCGTGGACGAACGTGCACGCGGCGCGTGCCCACGTCTTTCGCGACGGCGTCGTCCTCCTGCTGGCGGGCATCCCGCTGTATCTTCTCTCCGCGGCGTTCCACTACCTCGTTCTCGCAGTGGAGCGCTCGCACGCGGCGGAGCGGCGCGTGCTGGAATCGCACGTGACCGCGCGCGAGGCGGAGTTACGAGCGCTGCGCGCGCAGCTGAACCCGCACTTTCTGTTCAACAGCCTCAACTCCATCAACGCGCTCGTTGGTGCGGATCCCGACGGCGCGCGGCGCATGTGCGAGACGCTGGGCGACTTTCTCCGTCGCACCCTCGCGCTCGGCGCCCGCGACGTCGTCACGCTCGGCGACGAACTCGCGCTGGTCGACCGCTACCTCGCGATCGAGCAGGTCCGCTTCGGCGAGCGGCTGCGCATCGAGCGCACCGTCGATCCCGCCGCCGCCGCGTGCCGCGTGCCGCCGCTGCTCCTGCAACCGCTCGTGGAGAACGCGATCAAGCACGGCATCCAGCACTGCGTGGAGGGCGGCACGGTGCGGATCGGTGCGGAGCGCGTGGGGCGCACCGTGCGGGTCGTCGTGGACAATCCGATGGAAGATGGCGCACCGTCGGTCGACGGAAGCGGCGTCGGATTGGCGAACGTGCGCCGCCGCATGGAAGTGTTCGGGGCGCGCGACGCGCGGCTCGACGCGGCGCGGCACGGCGGCCGCTTCCGCGTCACGCTGGAACTGCCCGCGCTCGCGGACGACACGCAGGAGGGTGCATGAAGGCGCTGCGCATCGTGATCGTCGACGACGAACCGCCGGCTCGCGCTCTGTTGCGCGAGTACCTCAGCGCGGAGACCAGCGTCGAGGTCGTCGCGGAGTGTGCCAACGGGTTCGAGGCGGTGAAGACCATCTCCGAGAGCGCACCCGACGTGGTGATCCTCGACGTACAGATGCCGAAGTTGAGCGGCTTCGAGGTTCTCGAACTCCTCGATCCCGAACCCGCGGTGATCTTCTGCACGGCGTACGACGAGTACGCGCTGCGCGCGTTCGAGGTGCACGCGGTGGACTATCTGCTCAAGCCGTTCGGCCGCGAGCGCCTCGCCGAGGCGCTCGCACGCGTGCGCGCACGTCTCGGTGGCACGCCGCGGCACACGGCGCTCTCCGCGGCGGCGCGGCGCCCCGGCCAGTGGCTCGAGCGCATCGTCGTGCGCGACGGCGCGCAGGTGCACGTGATCCCTCTCGACCAGGTCGAGTGGATCGAGGCGCAGGACGACTACATCGCGATCCACGCACTCAGACGCGCGCATCTCAAGCACCAGACGCTCGCGGAACTCGCCGACGCTCTCGACCCCGCACGGTTCGTGCGCGTGCACCGGTCCCACGTTGTGGCGGTGGAGCACATCGCGCGCATCGAACTGGTGGGAAAGGACCAACGCGTCGCGATTCTGCGCGACGGGCACACCGTGCCCGTGAGCCGCAGCGGGCACGAGCGCTTACGCGAGATCTTGGCCTAGTCGTTCACCAGATGCGGCACCGCTGATCCTCGCTCCGCACCATCGGTGACCCCGGAGCGCAATCAAAGGCATCCGCGAACTCCGGCGAGTTCATCACGACGCCGAGCACGCGGAAACGGCTCAGCGGATGCGGGTCGGTCGTGATCTGCAAACGCTCGGCCTCGGGACGCGCGATCTCCCCCCAGCACCGGGCAAAGCCCAGGAAAAAGCGTTGCGCCGGCGTGTACCCGTCGATCGTACGTAGGCGCTGCGCCGTCTGCGCTCTTTGCAGCGCACCCCAGGCGATGTGCACGCCGGCGAGATCCGCGATGCTCTCGCCCAGCACCACCTTCCCGTTCATGTGCAGGGAGTCCTGCACGACGAATGCATCGAACTCCTTCTCCACGCACGCCGCGCGCTCCACGTAGCGCGCGCGATCGTCGGCGGTCCACCACTCGCGCAGATTTCCGCGCGCGTCGAACTTGCGCCCGCGGTCGTCGAACCCGTGCGAAATCTCGTGCCCGATCACCATGCCGATCGCGCCGTAGTTCACCGCATCGTCCGCGGCGAGATCGAAGAACGGCGGCTGCAGGATCGCCGCCGGAAACACGATCTCGTTCATCGAGCTGTTGTAGTAGGCGTTCACCGTCTGCGGCGTCATGCCCCATTCAGTCCGATCCACCGGCCGGCCGATCTTCGCGAGCTGCCGGGCGAACTCGAACCGGCGTGCGGCCAGGCGGTTCGCCGCCGCGCTCGTTCGCGTCACGGACAGCCCGCCGTAGTCGCGCCACTTGTCCGGGTAGCCGATCTTCGGCGTGAGCAGGTCCAGCTTCGCGATCGCCTGCGCGCGCGTGGAGTCGTTCATCCACTCGACGTGCGCGAGTTCCTCGCGAAAGCTCGAGATGAGATTCCGGACAAGCGTGTTCATGCGCTCCTTCGCCGCCGGCGGAAACGCCGCCGCGACGTACAGCTGTCCGAGCGCTTCGCCGAGATCCTGGTCCACGACCTGCACGGCGCGGCGCCAGCGCGGGAGCATTTGCGGCGTGCCCTGCAGCGTGCGTCCGCTGAATTCGAAGTCCTCGGCAACCAGAGCCGCGGGGAGAACGCCCGCGTACGCATCCAACACGCGCCACCGTGCGTACGTGCGCCACGCATCGAGCGGCGTCGCTTGCACCATGCTATCCACCACCGTCAGAAACGCGGGCCAGCTCACGTTGAACGAATCCACGTGCGAGGCCCCGGCTTCCGCGAGGTACGCGTCCCACGAGAAATGCGGCGTGAGCGCGCTCAACGAGGCGCGTGCGTGCTTGTGATACGTCTTGTCGGGATCGCGCCGTTCGGCACGCGTGAGAGCGGCGGCAGCGAGTCGCGTTTCGACGTCCATCACGGCGCGAGCGCCAGCCCGGGCCCGCTCCTCGCCTTCGCCGGATAGCGCCAGCATGCGCGCGACGTGCGTCACGTACGCCGCGCGTATCTCCGCACTCCGCGCGTCGGTCGCGAAGTAGTAGTCGCGATCCGGCAGACCCAGACCGCCTTGGCCGATCTGCGCGATGACGGACTCGCTCCGCTTGGCATCCTGTCCGGCACCGAAACGAAACGCGGCGTTGACTCCGGCGGCGTGCAGGCGCGCGAGCGCGACCGGCAGATCGCTCGGCGCGCGCACCGCATCGATGCGCGCGAACTCTTCCGCGAGCGGCGTCATACCCGCGCGCTCGATGGCACTCGAGTCCATGAACGCGGCATACGCATCTCCGACTTTCTGGGTGATGCTGCCGCGCCGGTCGCCGGTGTCGCGGGCGGTGCGCGCGGCGGACTCGGCGATCTCCTTGAGCGCGGTCCTCGCACGCTCGGCCACGACGTCGAACGATCCCCAACTCGATTCGTCGGCGGGAATCTCCGTGCGCGCGAGCCAGCCGCCGTTGGCGTACCGGTAGAAATCCGTGCACGGCGAACACGTGGTGTCGCGGGCGGCGAGATCCACGCCGGAGCCGGCGTGGGTGGTGTGCGGAACGGCGGCGAGCGCGCACGCGAGTGCGGCGACAGCGAAGCGCATGGGAGGTCCCTCGGCATTTCGTCACGGAGCACAACGCCCCGTGCACGGCGTCGCAGAATACGCCAGGCGCAGCGTGTGCGCTACGGACACTCCACCAGTTCGGGTGCCGGCTCCGCGGTGCACACCGGCTCGGCACGCTCGGTCATTGTCACCATGCCGCCGAACATGCGGTATTCGTCCATGCGGCACGAGTTCACAAGCGTGTCGTTCCACACCGTCATGTCCGGACAGGAGTCGCACATGTCCGCTCGACCGTCCGCCACGAGATCGGGCGCTTGAATGATCCCGATGCTCTGCACGACCACGGGATCGAACGCGCGGCGCGGATGACGCACGACGTCACCGAGCCACGCCCGCGCGGCGCCGCGCAGGGAGCGGTCCCACAGCGAGAGGATGAACACGCGCGCGCCCAGACGTGCATCGCGCGGGTATGCGAGGTACGTTCCCGCCAGAAGGTGATGCCCCGCTTGCGCGATCTCCATGCCGCGCTTGCCGAGCGATCCGTACATGCGGCCCGCGCGGCCCACCTGCGCGGCGATGAGCCACTTGTACGACGTGTGCGCGATCGTTCCGCCCAGGTACGCCGCCGGTTCGTACTCGGGCGCGGCTTGCTTGATCCACTCGTACACCTGCGGCGCGGTGACGAGATCCTCCGGTACGTGCTCGCGTGCGTACCCCAAGGCCGCGAGGTTCACGTCGTGCCCGTCGTGTCGCGCGATCGTGTCGAGCGTCGATGCGCCCCGGTAGGTGATGAACACGAGGCCGTGCACACGCCCAATGTTCGCCCGCGCCCACCGCACCACGTGCGGGATCTGCGCGGCCGTTTCGGGATACACCGTGGAGTTGAATACGACGAGCATGCCGCCCACCGCGGTGATGCGGTCCGTCATCTGCTGGCGCAGGTCGTTCAGCGCCGCTTCGTCCGCGTCGCGCCAGTCGGGTCGTCCCTGGCGGCTGTCGACGTGGATCGTGAACCCGGTGAGGCCCGCGCGCCGCAACTCGCGCAGCACGTCGTCGGTCAGGTGCACGCCGTTCGTCAGCAGGATCGGCTTGAGACCGCTCTCGGCGATGAACGCGACGATGTCGATGATCTGCGGGTGCAACAGCGGTTCGCCGCCGGCGATCGACACGTTGTCGGGGTTGCGCCACTTCTGAAAGAAGCGCACCTCCTCGCGAATCTGCTCGATCGGTTTGTGCCCTGCGAGATGTTTGCGATAGCACCCTTCGCAGGCGAGATTGCAGGTGTCCGTAATCTCCAGCCACGCAATCGGGTTGTCGTTCATCGACCACGGGAGCCGGTACAGCTCGCTCTTCTCCAACATGACGCGCCCCTCCTGAACCCGCGCCATCGTAGCGATGCCGTGCGGCGCTCATCAGGTGTCCGGACGGCGCGCTGTGCGGTGCACTATGTGAGCAGTGCGCCGCGTGCTATCGTCGTGCACCACTCACGGAGGACACTCACATGACGCAGACCTCGCGACGCGAATGCTCCGTCGCCGCGCAGTCCACGGACACGTTCGGCCGCGTGCTGTGCAGCGCGCGGACGCATCATTGGATCGTTGACGGCCCCGTGCAGAACGGCTGCCCCGGCGAAGCGCTGACGCCGCCGGAGTTGTTCCTGTCCGCCGTCGCCTCGTGCGGTGTGGAGTTGGTGCAGGTGATCGCCCGGGACTCGTCCGTGCCGCTCTCGCGCGTGAGCGTCAGCGTGAGCGGCGTGATCGACCGTGACGCACAGCCGCGCACCGATGTCACATTGTTCAACAGCGTGCGCGTGGACTTCGCACTCTCGGGCGACGGCCTCGATCGCACGCGCGCCGGGCGGTTGATAGATGACTTCCGCCGTCGCTGACCGCTCTACGGAACGGTCGCAGTTGCGACCGCCGAGGTGCACGTCGCATGGGAAATCGTGTAGCCTGCCCAGGCTGCACGTGGAGTGATTTCGAATGGCGATGCACGCGTCACGTCAGGAGGAATGAACGATGCGCAAGCAGCGTCCGTGGTTCCTACTCGCACTGCTCCCGCTGGTCGTCGCGAACACCGGATGTACACTCGATGAGATCTTCTTGTTCTGGGGCCTGGGCGGGTGTGGCGACGAGATGTACTACCCGAATGAGTCCCGGCCCATGCCCAACGCCTCCGGCAGCAGCGACACGCAGACGGGACAAGGCGTGCTTGTTACACCCGGCGTGCCGCTGCAGGACGGCCGCGACGAAGTACATGCTGTCCTCGGCTACAACCGGCTCGGATTCGACGGTGGGCGCGACGATCTGCTCCAGATCGGTGCACAGTACCGGCGCTTCGTTGCGTCGTCGCATGCGACGCATCATCCGTGGGTGGGCGGCGAAGCGACGTTTCTTCGCGTGTCGACCGTGCCCGATATCGATGGCCTCTTCGGCGCCGACAATCCCTCCGCGAGCGGATTCACCGCCGGCGTTGTCGGCGCGTATCCGGTGTCGCAGCGGATTCCGCTCTCGGTCATCGCGCGTGCTGGCGTCATCCACGTGGGTGATTTCTCCGCGAACAACGTGATGTTCTCGAGCAGCGACACGGCGCCGTACGTGCGCGTCGGCCTCGACCTGGATCTGCAGTCCATGATCCAGAAGAAGTAGCGGATTCACGGCGCGAGACCGCCTGTACCGTCGACGGTGCAGGCGATCTCGCGGTACGCTTGACGGAGTTGGAGAAGCTCATCGCCCGTCGAGGAGGCCGTTCATGCGCCGCGTGCTCCCCATCGTTCTCGCGGTACTCGCGCTCGGCACGAGTGCCGCCGTCGCCGCCTACACGAACGTCAAGGTCAACACCAACTCCAACTCGCCGGAAGAGACGTCGATCGCGATCAACCCGACGAACCCGTTGAATCAGGTCGGAGCCGCGCAAACGCCCTGCCGCTACTACACGACGACCGATGGTGGCGCCACGTGGTTCGAGGGCACGCTGCCCGACCCGTTCGACCTCGGCGACTCGCAAATGTGCTTCGACGCCGACGGCAACGTCTATTACTGCTACATCGGTCAGTTCTCGCACTCGGGCATTTTTATGAACAAGTCCAGCGACGGCGGCTTCACCTGGATGCCCGCAGGCACGCCGGTCGTCGATCACTCCGGATCCATCCCGTTCGAAGACAAGGCCACCGCCGTGTGCGATTGGACGAACGGCGCGCACCGCGGGAACGTCTACGTCGGCTGGACGCGCTTCGACGTCTACGGCAGCTCGAACAGCGCCGACAGCTCGTATATTCTCTTCTCGCGATCGACGAACGGCGGCGCGTCCTACTCCGCTCCCGTGCGCGTCGGCGATCGCGGCGGCAACGCCATCGACTCGGACCTCACCGTGGAGGGCGCCGTGCCCGCCGTCGGACCCGACGGCACGGTGTACATGGCGTGGTCCGGTCCACGCGGCATCGAGTTCGATTCCTCGAGCGACGGCGGCGTGACGTGGGGCACGGACCGCGTCATCTCCGATCAGCCCGGCGGATGGGACTTCCCCATCTCTGGACTGCAACGCTGCAACGGTCTCCCCATCACCAAAGCCGACTTCAGCGGAGGCGTGCACAACGGGCGCGTGTACGTGTGCTGGTCCGACCAACGCAACGGCGACACGGACGTGTTCCTACTGTACTCGGACGATGGTGGCGTCACGTGGTCGCCGCGCATTCGCATCAACGACGACGCCGTCAGCAACGGACGCGAGCAATTCATGCCCGCGTTCGACATCGACCCATTGACCGGGGCGTTGTATTGCGTGTTCTACGACCGGCGCAATCACACGGACAAAGCCACCGACGTGTACCTCGCGTACTCGACCGACGGCGGCGACACGTGGACCAACGAGTTGATCAGCGGTGCGCCGTTCACGCCTAAGGGCTTCGTGTTCCTCGGCGACTACATCGGCCTCTCCGTGTACGGACCGACCGTGCGCCCGCTGTGGGCGCGAAACGACAACAGCGGCGTGCTGAGCGTGTGGACCGCACTCGTCGACCAGATCACAGCAATCGCCGACGCGCGACCGCCGCGTGCGGACGCACGCGTGGGCCAGCGGTTGGTGATCGGGCACAACCCGACGAACGGGCCCACGCGCATCGCCTACGAGAGCGGTGTGTCGTTCGTCTCGGCGCTCACGATTCTGGACGCGGCAGGGCGGATCGTGCGGGAGTACGCCCCGGCGCACGCCACCCGCGAGTTCGTGTGGGACACGCGCGACGCGCTCGGGCGCGACGTGCCGGCGGGCGTGTACTTCGCGCGGGCGGCCGGCGCACCGGCCGCGCGCGTCGTTGTGATGCGGTAATCCCGCGCGCCGCGTCCGCGGTTTGCGCGCGATAGCACGCTCGACCGCATCGGAACAGCCTCGCCGGTTTCCGTGTGCACTCTCACTCCGTGGTGCGTTCTCTCTGTGGTCGTTCATCACACGCTCACCAACGGGGAGGCGCTATGGCGTACCGGAGACATCCCATTGAGGACATAGAGGGCATCGGGCCCGCATTCGCCGCGGCTCTACGCGACCGCGGCATGCATGACACCGAGGATCTGCTCTTCGGGCATCCCCGGCACGTTCTCGCTCGTGTGCAGTCCATCCCGCGTTTTCCTGTCGCGCGCTTCTGGGAGTTCCGCGCACATGCGACGTTGATGCAGGTCGCGGGAATCACGGGGCAGCTGGCGGACGGTCTGTGTCGTATCGGACGCAACGGCCTGACGCGCTTCGCATTCAGCAATCCCGATGATGTGGCCGTCGGCCTGGCGCGACTGCACGCGCGTCGCGTGATCCCGGAGAGCCCCGGCGCGGAGGACGTTCTTCGCTGGCAGAAGCGTGCGCTCGCCGTGCACTACGCCGGATCCGCGTGCGGGCGCGTCACCGGTGAGGATGGAACGTCGATCTCGGGTGCTGTCGTGTACGTGGACGCGGAGGTCGCGATCACCAATGAACGCGGCGCCTTCTGGATTCCCGTCGCGCCGTTCGGTCGCGCCGCCGTCGTCGTGCGCGCCGAGGGATACCAGAGACGTGTGCGTCAGATCGCGGTGACTCCCGGGACCACGCCGGAGCACCGCATCACGCTGCGCCCCGGCGCGGATGCGGAGGTTGTCGCGGATGAATCCGCGGGCCAGTCGATCCGGCGGATCGCCGCGGATGATAGCGTCGTCTTCCGTCCTGCAACGCTTGCTTCGCTCGTCGACGGAACGCCGCTCACGTATCGAGGACGGTACGCAGGCGGGGACGGTCGCTTTCTCTCCGTCCATCGCGTGCGCCGGGGGAATCGGATCGAGGTCCAGCGCGTGCGCGTGGATGCGGCGCTCGTCCCTGTGCGTCCGCGCATCGACGGCGTGTACGTGTGGGCGAATGGCGCATTGGCTCCGAGCGCGGACTCCAGGGCCGATCTCCGTCGCGCGTCGTTCTTTCTCCTGAATCCGCCGAGAGAGGGGGTGGTGTCATGAGCCTGCTGCTGACTGCGTACTATGAGACGGCGCGGTATTTCGAGTGGAGCAGCGGGGCAAGCGCATCACCGTCCATCGAGGGGGTCGATGTGGACATCGACGCCGACGAGTCGGACCTTCTCGACGACGGCGATGGCGGCGAAGCCGCATGTGACGAGTGCATCTCGCTGGACGGGTTCTACGATGCCGAGCCCGTGCGGCCGCACACTGGATGCGACTGCCAGATCGTCGAGCACTTCAACCTGGACATCGACTGGCAAGAGATCGTCAAGAACCCGCAGACGACCGTGGGATCGATCGACGAGCAATTGTTGGAACGCGTCACGATCAACAACGGTGGAAGCGAACCGATGGAGGGCGACTACAGCGAATCGCACACGGTCGAAGGGTCCATCGAGGTCTCGGCAACCGTGGAGGAGTTCTTCGAGGTGTCGTCCTCCTACTCCGAGTCGCTCACGCAGGAAGTGGCATTTCACTACACGGTGCCGGCACACTCCGACGGCGAGCTCGAGGTCTACGGTCAGACGCAGGAGGTGACCTTCGCCGGTGAGTTGTGGCTCGTCGATCCCGATACCGGGAACGAGGTGTATGTCGAGGACTTCACGGAAACGATCGAGACGGCGTATGGCATTCGCGCGGAGTACACCGCCGGTGACGACGGCGAAGCCGTCGACGGAGAGGACTAGCTGTGGCGGCACTCCGTGTGGTCTGGTGGAACGTGCAGCGTCTGTTGCATCCTGGGGGAACGGCTCTGGGCCGGGCGCTGGATGCCACAGACGCGCACGGCTGGACGCGCGATGCATACGCGCGCAAGGTGGCGATCCTCGGCGCCGTTCTGCGCACGATCACCGGCGGTGACACGCCGGCGCTCCTCGCCCTGTCCGAAGTCGAGAATGCGCGCGCCGCCCTCGACGTCGCCGCCGCCGCAGGCTTTCGTCTACGCGTCGTCCGCGATCCCGACGCGCACCTCGCCGGAGACGACCTCGTGGTGCTCTACGACCCGCGCGTGCTGGCCGTGAACGGCGCGCCAGCGTCGTACAACGTACACAACCGGTTCACCACACGAGACATTTTCGAAGTTCCCTTCGTCACGAGCGCCGGGGATGACCTGTGCGTGATCACGAGCCACTGGCCGTCGCGGAGACTCTCGCGCTCGGAGTCGTTGCGCATCGGCGCCGCGGACTATTGCCGCCGTCTCGTGGATCGACGGCTCACGTTCGGCAAGGACGAACTCGTGAGCGTGCGCGGTCGCGCGCATCTTCCGTCGCGGACCGCGTTGCAGGCACGAGCGCAGGCACCCATCCTTCTCCTCGGGGACTTCAACGACGAACCGTACGATGCCAGCGTGCAATCCGTCCTGGATGCCACGCGTGATCGCGACGTCCTGCATCGCCCCTTGGGCTTTCCGAAAACTCGGGGGGCAGCCGCTGTCGACGCGTACTTGTCGATGCGTCATCCTCTCTACAATCCGTCGTGGCGTTGCCTGCTCCCTCCCGATGGACCGCGTGGAACAACGTGGTGGAACGGCTCGTGGTACATGCTCGATCAGGTAATCGTGAGCCGCGGTCTTCTCGCGCCGCACGCGCGAGTGCGCTTTCGGGAGGATTCGCCACGGATACACGCGTCGGCCCACATAGAACTTGCCGGCGAGTCGGTGCCCGTAATCACACGCGCGGGTGTGCCGATGCCGTTCGATCCGCGGCGTGGCATCGGTGCGTCGGATCACTTGCCGTTGTCATGCGCTCTTGACGTCTGACGCCGGTATGATCCCGGATGATGAGCCTGCGTCGCGGCGCACGCCAGCACAGTGTGCCCGTCGAAGATGCGACGCGCGCCCCGAAGGCAATCCCCCGCCACCGGGGCGCGCGGGCGTGCTTACCGGTACAGCGCCTTGATCCCGCCCCAGGTCGCCGGCTCGATCGGCGTGGTGCCCGAGTCGAACGGGACGAACGTCATGTTGAAGTCGGAGTGCAGCGTGATCGTGCGCGCGATGATCGCTCCCTCGAACACGGCGGGGTTGTGGTACTCCACGCTGCCGAGAGGCGCAAGGATCGTTCCGCGGAAGAGATTTCCCGCCTTGTTGAGCGTAATCGCTGACGCATTCGGGAAATTGAAGAGCACTTGCCCCGCACCGATGCCGGTGAGGTAGATGGCGCTGTTGCTGAAATCGAAACTCCCGCTCACGTTGAACAGGAAGAGATCGTGCTGCCCCGGACGGCTCACCAGGTCCAGGTGATCCGAGTTGTAATTGAGCGACGTGAGCGAGATGACGTTGACCGGTCCCACGCTGTTGATCACGACGTTGTCGTTGTCGCCGAGCGCGCCGAGAACGTGCGTCGGCGGCATCGCGGCAATCGCGGCGGAGGCCGCGACGGCGTCGTCGTGTGCCTGGTTCAACGTGGCGTCCATCGTGCCGATGTGTATGCCGAGTGACGGCGCAAACGTGGCCGGCGTGTACGTGAAGGTCGCGGTGCTGTGCACGTCGGCGGCGCCGATGAACGTCTCCACCTTCTGGTTCGTCGCGCTCGTCACGGATCCGCAGTAACCCACGCTTCCGATGATGGAGGTCGACGAGTTGATCGAAACCGTTCCATTCTCGAGACCGAGAACGGCGTAGGAGCCGGCCGCTCCGAGCGTCACTGGCGCTGCCGCGTGCGCAGCCGCGCCGAGACCCGCGAGCGCCGAGAGCATGAGGACGGATGCAGCAATGCGTGTGGAAGAGGACATGGACTCGTCTCCTGAGAGTTCGGGGTTCTCCGACGGCGCACACGGAGACACGCGCGAGAGGGGCGTATCGCGGCACGTCCGCACAACAATCGTGCGCGGCGAGACTACCCTGCTGCACGGATCCACACAACTGAGCCGACCTTGCCGGGTCCGCGCCGCAGGGCTATCTTCGTTCCGCCTCGGGCCGAGCGAAAGGAGACATACATGCAGGTCGTACCGAGAGCTCTCCGCGTTGTCGTTGTCGCGTGGCTCGCAACCGCGCTCCCCCTCACCGCACACGGACGCCTGACGGTCTTCGGCGCGGCCGGACACGGTTTCGGCCGTGGAGGCGGACTCGGAGCGTCGTCCGTCATCTACGACGAAAACCTGCAGCTCGTTTCCCGAGAAGATCACTACGGGAGCATGGGCGAAGGACGCAAACTCCTGCTCGGGATACGCGCGCCGCTCCAGCACGATGTCGTCGCGCGCGTGGAGGCGGGCTACTCCACGATGCCGTCGCGCGTCGTGACCGTGCGGGCCCCGGGCGAGCCGCTGTTCCCGGAATCGGAGGATGTCTACACCGGGCACGTGCTCCATGTGGCCGGGCTCGTCACGATGACCACCACGGTCGGTGCGCATGCGGCGCCGTATATCGGCGTGGGTGCGGGCGTGTACACGGCGTCACTCCGCGACGATCTCGTGTACAACCGTTTCGGCGACCTGATCTCCGCGCGTGTTGCGTCACGTTTCGATCCCGCGCTCGGTGTGATCGGCGTTTTGGGGATGGAGTGGCGAACGGATCGCGCATTCGCGCCGTTCGTGGAACTCGCAGCGGAGCAGGTCAGCTTCCGCATGACGCGCTTGGACGTCGTCGAGGCGCACGCGTTTGGCATGCCGTTCGACTACGACGTCGATCCCTACACGGAGGGGACGCAAGCCACCCTGGCGTTCGACCGCGACACACCCGGGAAGCCCGCGCCTCCGATCGAACAGGCGTCGAGCATGAGCATCCGCGCGGGGGTCTCCGTCACCTTCTAGCACGCGATCGTGGATCCAACCGGCACCCGTACGCGAGCGGGACGATGCGGAAGGTGCGGCCGAGCCGCGCGTGGTCGTAGTACGGGGCGGGCTCATCCTCCGCAAAGTACAGCGGACGCGTGCGGGCGGCCGCGGTCACCCACACAGCCTGCGACGCGCTGTCCGGACGCGATTCCACGATCGACACGTCGGGCCGCACGTGTTCCACCGCTTGCGCGTATTCGAGCGGAGCCAGCACCGTCCAGTCGGCCAGCACGAGCGCGTCGGGTTTCAGTTGCGCGAGAAACGCGTGCGCGTAGCGGCGCGCACCGTCGTTGCCGTTCTTGGGCGGATACAGAAAGTACGTGTTGTTGTCGCGAAACGGGATGACATGCGTGGCGAGCACGTGCGCGTGCCGCGCGTTGAGCACGATGGGAACCGCCCGGTATACGATCGGCGGCGCGAGGACAATGGCGGCAGTGAGCCCCAACCCCACACCGCGCGAGCGCGGCAGCGTGGCCACGCCACGCGCAATCCACAACGCGCAGATCACGTACGCGGGGATCATGAACACATACCGGTCCGCGACGGCGAAGAGCATCGTGAACGCCGCGGGACCCGCGAACAAGAGGACCAACAGTCGTCCGAGCCGCGGTGTTGTCCGGAGCATCTCGCGCGAGCCGAGGGCCGCGAAGACCAACGCCAGCGGGAACTGATACGCCAGGAATCCTGCGGGAAGCAACACGTCGGCCGGTCGCAGGTGGAGCAGCGTGCGTGTCATCGACCCGAGCACATCCAACATGGACGTGCGCGTTCCGCCCGCGAACAGCACCGCGTACGTCGCGGTGAGCGCCGCGCAGGCGATGCCGCCCCAGACGAGCGACCGCAGGCGCACACGCGTGCGATTCTCGAAGAGGAACACCGCGATGGCCGGCGCCGCGACGGAGATGAGCGAGTGGCACCACACGGCCGCGCCGATGCCGGCCCACACGGCGACGATGTACCGATCGCGGGGGCGCCGGTCCCAGAGCAGCACGAGTGCGAGAATCGAGAGGAACACGACGCAGTACATCGCGTAGACCTCGGTGCGAACGGCATGTCCCCAGAATGTATGCGAGACCGCAAGAGCGAGAGCCCCGAGGGTCGCGGCATCCGTGCTGTGCGTGAGCATCCGCGCCACGGCGAATGTCAATCCGACGGCGAGCGCGGCGCAGAACGCGGAGAGGAGGTTCGTCCGTGACGCGGGATCCCCTCCGAGAACGCTCACCATCGCTCGCGCCACGCCGACCCAGAGCGGATGCGTATGCAACCCCGGTTCGACCGCACCGCCGGCGGCGACGCGCGCGAGTTCCGCATCGTCGCCCCAGAGAATGGTGGGCGCGAGCGTCAGCCAGTAGAGGACGAATGCCGCAAGGGAGAGCGTCGTTCCAACGAGGACGGGTGACAGCCATCGCCGGCGAAGGATGTTCTCGGTGTGCACGGATGCCTCCGTTCGTGTGAGGGACCACTGTTCGCGCGGCGAACAGCGGCGGTCGAGGCAGAGACCGAGAGCAAGGTGGCCGAGGCGGAATCCTCCCGTGCAGTGAAACGGATGGGACCGATGTGCGGAGGGGGATCGTGTGCGGATGTCACCGAGGAGTGTTGCGTGTGACGGGCGATCGAACCCGCGTGTGCGCGGTGGAGTTCCCGTCCGGTGATGACGGCGCGTGTGTGGCGTGCCGGCCGCACGCACGGTGCAGCCGGCACGGAACCGCCCTAGCGGAGAATCACGAACGGGCGCGATGCCTCGCCCGGCATGCCGTTCGCGGTGAGTCGAGCCATGTAGACGCCGGGCGGCGCGATCGCACCGTCCGCCGTGCGTCCGTCCCACCGAATCGCGTGTGGTCCGTCGCTGACCGTGCGATCCAGCACCACGCGCACGAGCCGGCCGCGCGCGTCGTACACACTCAACTGCGCGTCTGCCGCTCGCTCCACGCGGAACGCAAAGGTGACCGGACCGAGCGACGGGTTGGGTCGTGGAGACACTGCCATGTGCGCACCGTTCTCGAACGGCACGCCGACGATGTTCGACGTGGTGAGGCCGAGCACGTCGTATTGCAGAACGCGCCAGCCGGTCGGAAGCGGAATGGCATCGAGCACGTAGAGCGTCACCGGGATCGTGTCCGACAGCGCGGCACCCGATTGCGTGAGTGGTCCCATGTGTGCGGCGAGTCCCGCCGCCTGCGGCGTTTCGCTCAGCGTGGCGTTGCCCAAGTTGAGGAAGCGCGGCCCGTCGACGGGATCCATGTCCAACGTGTGGAACTCCACCATCGGCTGGGGCCCTTGTGCGAGCGTGAACGTCACGTCGTAGAAATGGCTCGTGTCGTACACGCCGAGCGGCGCCTTGTCCATATCCCGCACCTCCAGCGGCGCGTGCGGCGGGCGCATCGTGTGAATGATCTCCGCCGTCACGCCCGTGGGCTGCGGGGTGCCCGAACCGAGCGCGATTTGGTCAGCGAACGAACGCAACTCGTCCGCCCCGAGGTAGGCCCCCCACGCGAGAGGGGCATCTGCGTCGCGACCCAAACCGCTGAACGGCCGGAACGGGCCGGCCGGCCCCGGGTTGCAGAAGTTCGTGAGGTACACCTGCGGTCCGTTCGTCAGCAGGAATTGATCGGGCGCAGTTCCGCGAGCGACGTCCGCGGTCGGCTGGACGAACGGCGGGATGGAACACGCGACGTTCGTCGGGCCGGGCGGACTGGTTACCGTCACCAACGTTGGACGCGATCCGGGAATCGTGGGCGTGAACACGCAGTAGATCGCGCCGCTCATCCAATCGCTCGCCATGCCTTGCGCGGTGTAGAAGGCGGGATTCACGAGAGCACTCGGAATCACGAAGGATCCGACGCTCTTCACGCCCAGCTTCGTGAGGACACCGATCTCCGGAGGCTTCTGCTTCGCCGCCTCCAGATCCTTGCGCGCCCATGCGTGTGCTTCCTTGAGATCGACGCCGTTTGGTGGGACGTCCTTGTCGGCAGCCGGGCTCTCGAAGCACGCCGCCAGCGCCTTCGTGTAGTGATCGTCGGAGCTGACCAGGTTACCGGACGGATCCGTTTTCGCCCACCACATCGACGTGCTCTCCGCGTCGCACGCGGTGGCAATGACGCCGGGAATGCCCTTCATCTGAAACTGCGCGATCGCCCCGCCCGCGTAACAGCAATCGAGAATCACGCAGACGTTCTTCACGCCCGACATCGCCAAGCTGCATGCGATGTCTTTCCACGTCGGGAACGAATCCGCGGTCGTTGTTGCGCCGGGAAAACACGGTCCCGTGCCCCCCTCACCGTCCGACCATCCGTGGCCGGTATAGTAGACCCAGAGCTTGTCCTTCCCCTTGCCGGCCATGGCCAGTTGGTGACCCATGTCGCTTCCGCCCGCGGGTGACACCTCGGTGATCATCCCGACACCTTTGTCCTTCATGATCTTCGTCGCGCGCCGCGCGGAGGACGCTTTCGCCGAGTCCGCGCCCGGATCCTCGCCCGCCTTCATTGGCCCCTTGACGATGATGCCGCACGTTCCGCCCGCGGTGATCACCAGTTCCCGCGCGGTGTCACGAGCGCGCACCGGCGCCGGCGGCACGGGCGGGCTGAGGTACGGCGTGAAATCCGCGTAGAACAAGTCGGGCGACTCGAAGCGCTCTTGCGCGAGAGCGTATGGCGCATCTGCTCCGATGCCGGGTAGACCGTTCGCGCCAATCACCGTCACCCCACCACTGTTCGCATCGATGAACACGTAGCGCACCGGATGTTCGTAGTGCGCCATCGGGTGATCGTCGATGTAGACGAAGTAGGTCGGCGCGGTCGCGGTGAAGCCGACGCTGCGCGCGCGATCGCCCGAACGAACGCTCTCTCCCGGTTGAATCACGCTGTCCGCGGCCGTTGTGCGATAGAGGTACGCGAAGAGCGTCGCCTCCGTGGGGCTGCCGGCAATGACCTGCGTGGTGGCGATGGCGCGCGCGTCGGTGCGGGTGAGCAAGGCATGTGCGCGATCGACGAACGTGAGGATGAGCGCGAGCGAGAGGATGAGCGTCGTACCGCGAAGGGATCGGTCGGCCATGGGGGCCTCCGTTCTGTTGATTGCGCCATTCGGGGGAGTGGTCGCGCCAACCCATTGCAGGCGGTACGCCACAGGGCACAGGGGAATGATCCACGCTCCCACAACTGAGCGCAAGCCCGAACAATCCGCGTGAGTCAAGGGCTGACAACTCGCTCCTTCGAGCGCATGCTGTACTCAGGCTGCCTGTGGAGCAGCTCGGAGCAACGTCCCCTGCCGAACGCGCCGGTGCGAT
>CAZEPH010000003.1:0-23394 GCA_964514075.1 uncultured bacterium
TCGATCCGGGAGTTCATGTCGCCGTAGACGGCGGCGTCTCGGGTCGATCCGCTGTCGCGGATCAGTTGGCGCACGGCTCAACGCCGCGCGTGCGGTGTGTCGGCGAGTGGAACGACGAGCCAGTCGTCGTCGTCTGGGGCTCGGACGGTCAACCGGTGTCGATCGAGCGCATTGAGTCCGGTCCGAACGGCATCGTGTCGGTCGGTATCTCGCAGGTGGTTGACCCCCTGCACGAGCATCTGCACGCCGCGCCGCCGGCGCACCGGACGAAAGCGCCGATTCCCAACGCGCCGCGCGTGGCCTTCAAGACGCTGCGCGCGCAGATCGCGATCGGTCTGCACCAAACAGGACCGTACTTCGACTGCGTCGTTGATCCGTGTTTCGAAGCGGTGGAACGATGGCTTGCGATGCACGACCTCGCTCCGTCCGGTCCATATTCTGCGCTGTTCGACGACGTGTCGCGTCATCGCGACGGACAAGCGCCTTTCACCGTGGTCGTGCCGATCGAGGGCTCGCTCTCCGAGTTGCCGCGTGCGGCGCGCGGGCTCGCGGTGGTGCACCCGTGGGTCGCGCCGAATTCATGGCGCGGTCCGCGAGCGGAGATTTCCGTGCTCGCGATGCCGATGACGACGGTCGCGTGCGTCACCCGGCCCGCGTGGGTGTCGACGGGGGAGTTCATGCGCACGCTGAACGCCGCGCGACGCGCGGTGATGTTGGAGGGCCGCACGGCGGGCTGGCCGATTCGGGAGATCTACCACGACACCGGGGCGGAGCCGCTCGCGCACGACGGGTGCGAAGCGGATTGGGAGATTCACATTCCGGTGATCTAGGTGCGGTACGAGCGGGGGCTCTCCCGCCCCCGCTCGTGTGTATTCGGCTTTACTTCTCCATTTGAAGCGACACCCGGGCCTCGTCGCTCTTGGCGCGCGCGACCACCCGCACGTGATCCACCGTGCGCCCGTCGCGGAAGTCGAAGAGCGAATACAGTCCTTCGCCGCGCGTCGATTCCTTCATGTCGACGACCTGCGCGTCGCCGTTTTCGAAAACGATCTCCGCCCAATCGAACTGGACCTTGCCGGAGGCCACGCGGAGCCACAGCTTGGTGCCTCGCGCATCGGCGTTGAGGGTGAATTCCGTCCAGCCGTCGCTCTTCGACAGCGTTTCCGCGTCCTGCCACACGAGCACATCGGCGGCGGGTGCAGTGGCCGCAAGGACGCCCGCCCAGACCACGAGTGGCGCGTACGCAGCGGGTCGTACGCGCACAACGGTGCGCGGCGTGTGCACCACCACGGTGCGCGCCGGCCGGCGAATCGGCCAGCCCCGGTGGACGACGACGGTCGTGCGGTGCGGTCCGCGGCGAACAACTGTGCGCCGCGCGAGAGACGTCTCGGCGATCGTACTCACGCCGAGCGCGACGAGCAGAAACAGCATGGTGGTACGCTTCATTCACCCTCCTTCGAGAGAGTCGGCAACACGTACGCCCGCGAGAGTATCGGATGCCGAACGGAGCGCGCCGCGTTTCCGGTTGACGGAACCGAGCGCGGAGACTTTGATCACCTTCACCCCTGTAGTGATCCAGGAGACCAGCATGACCCACCGGCCGCACGCGTGGTTGGCCATTTCATTCCTCCTTCTCAACGCAGTGTATGCGGCACCCGCACACGCTGCGAGGTCCGTGAACCCTGCGCTGATCAGGGCATTGCAGAACGAGCTCATGCGCTCCATGAAGGGACTGGGACGCGACGGGCAGCCCGCGCCGTACTTCATCAGCTACTACGTGACGGATGCGTGGCAGTCGCGTGTGTCCGCGTCGAGCGGGGTCGTGCACGACTCCGCGACGTGGCGCACGCGCCGGCTCGACACGGAGGTGCGCGTCGGCGACTACGCGCGCGACAACACGCATCGCTTGCCGAGCGACCGGCAGAACGGCTCGTCGTTCGTCGGCACGGCGGCGCTGCCTCTCACGGACGATGTGGATGCAATCCGCGCCGTCGTGTGGCAGGAGACGGACGAGAAGTACAAGAGCGCGCTCGAGCGCTTGATTCAAATACAAACAGCACAGACGGTGCGGGTGGCGGAGGAGGACTCGTCGGCGGACTTCTCACGCGAGGCGCCGCGACGCTTCGCGTTTGCGCCGGCGGCGCGCGTGGAGGATCCGGCGCGCTGGGCGGCTCGCGTGTCCGCCTACTCCGCGATGTTCGGAGACTACGCGGAGATCATCGACGCGAGCGTGTCGCTCACGTCGGAGGTGAGTCGCACGACGCTCGTCACGAGTGAAGGGACGGTGGTCGAGGACGGCGGAACACGCGTGCGCCTCGCGATCGTTGCGACAACCAAGGCCGACGACGGCATGGACCTGCAGCGCAGTGAGCTGTTCGACGCGCGCGATGTCAGCGGCCTGCCGCCGGATTCCACGATTCGCGCCGCCGTGCTGCGCGTGGCGCGCGACCTGCGCGCGTTGCGCGCCGCGCCCGTCATCGAACCGTACGAAGGCCCCGCCATTCTCTCCGGACGCGCGGCCGGCGTGTTCTTCCACGAGATCTTCGGACATCGCATCGAAGGGCATCGGCAGAAGAACGAAGACGAAGGGCAGACTTTCACGAAGAAGATCGGACAGCCCGTGTTGCCGGCGTTCCTCTCCGTCACCGATGACCCCACGCGCGATCGCTACGCAGGCGTGCCGCTGAACGGGTTCTATCGTTTTGACTCGGAGGGAACGCCTGCGCAGCGCGTGCCCGTCGTGGAGGACGGCGTGCTGCGCAATTTCCTCATGTCGCGGTCGCCGGTGGCGGCGTTCGGCGCGTCGAACGGGCACGGACGCAAGGCGGCGGGCTATCGCGCGGTGGGCCGGCAAGGGAATCTGATCGTGGAGGCGTCGCGCGGCGTTCCGGACTCCACGCTGCGCATGTTGCTGCGAGCGGAGTGCGCGAAGCAAGGCAAACCGTTCGGGCTCTTGTTCTCGGAGATTTCGGGAGGATTTACATTCACCGGACGCTCATCCCCGCAGTCGTTTCAGGTGACACCCGTGATGGTGTATCGCGTGTACGCGGACGGCCGCCCCGACGAACTGGTCCGGGGTGCGAACTTGATCGGAACGCCGCTCGTCTCGTTCGCGAAGATCATCGCGTGCAGCGATCGGCCCGAGGTGTTCAACGGCGTGTGCGGCGCGGAGAGCGGATGGGTGCCCGTGAGCGCCGTCGCGCCGAGCGTGCTCACCACGGAAATCGAGATTCAGAAGAAACAGAAGTCGCAGGATCGTCCGCCGATTCTCCCCGCGCCCGTTGCATCGGACGACGAGCGGTACGGGAGGCAGCCGTGACGCGCGCCCTCGCTCTTGTGCTGTTCCTGTGCGCTGCTCCTGCGCTCGCGCTCGGCACGACCGGCGGCGACGACGCGATTCTCCGTGCGATGATCGAGGAGTTGCACCGCGCGTCCTCGCTCACGCTGCCGAAGAACGACGCGCCATACTTTGTTGCGTACACCGTGGATGACGAGTACCGCTACGAAGCGGACGCCACGTTCGGCGCGCTCACGTGGACCAACGAAACGCACAGACGCCCCGCGAAGATCGAGGTGCGCGTCGGCTCGTACGACTTCGACTCGTCGGAGTTCGTGCGCTCGTGGCAGGTGCCCGATCCCGTACGGCGCGAGTTGCCCGTGACCGACGACGTGCTCGCCGTGCGCCGCGAGTTCTGGCTCGGAACCGATGCGGCGTACAAGCAAGCGTTGGAGCAGCTCGCAGCGAAGCGCGCCGCGCTGGAGAATCGCGTGCGCACCGACACGATCCCGGACTTCTCGCGCGAGACGCCTGTGTCCGCGCTCGGCGCGCGCGCTGACAGCGCGTTCGACCTCGCGCGATGGAGTGAGGTCGTGCGCCGCCTATCCGCGGTGTTCCGCGCATATCCCGCCATCCACGCGTCCGAGGTGGAACTGCGCGTGCGCTTGATCACGCATTACTTCGCCAACACCGAAGGCACCGTGCTGCGCCAGCCGGAGGCGTTCGTGTCCATTGCCGCCGCAGCGAACACGCGTGCGCCCGACGGCTCGGAGATCTCCGACGAGGAGCTGGTGCTGGCGACAAATGCGTCGACACTCCCTCCCGAAGCGGAGATGGCGATGCGCGTGCACGCACTCGCCGCGCGCGTGAGCGCTCTCGTGGCCGCACCGCTCATGGAATCGTACACCGGGCCCGTGCTCCTCACCGAACAGGCGAGCGGCGAGTTGTTCGGTCAGGTGTTCGCCGCGAATCTCAACGGGCAGCGTGCACCGAACGCACAGCAGGAGGAGCGTGAGTCGTCCACACCCAGCAGCGAGTATGCAAAGCGGGTGGGCCGGTTCGTGCTGCCGTCGTTCTTGTCCGTGGTGGACGATCCGTCCGCGACGTCGTTCGAGGGCGCGCCACTCGTGGGCGTGTACGCGTACGACGATCAGGCCGTGCGGGCGTCGCGTCTGGACGTCGTCACGGACGGCAAACTGCGTGCGCTGTTTCTCTCCCGCCGGCCGCGCACCGCGGCAAGCGCGCTCTCCAACGGCCGCGCGCGCGCCGCGGGCGGATGGCCGCTGCCACAGGCGAGCAATCTGTTCGTCACCGTCGCGCGCGGTTCGGGTCGCACGCTCGATCAACTCACGCAGCAGATGATCGAGCTGTGTCGCGCGCAGGACTTGCCGTACGGGGTGATCGTCTCGCGCATCTCCACGTCGCCGTCGTCCTACGGGGAACGTCCGTCGCTGGCGAATCCCGTGATGATGTACCGCGTCTGGGCGGCGGACGGCCGGCGCGAGGTGGTGCGCGGTGCGTCGTTCGGCGACGTCGGCGTGCGTACGTTCAAAGACATCCTCGCAGCGTCCGACACGGCGTTCGTCACACCGCGGCTCTCGACCACGTACAACGGGCAAGTCGTCCCCGCGGCGGACGCGCTGGATGCGATCGCGTCGAGCGTCGTGTCGCCGGCGGTGTTGATCGAGGATCTGGAGATCAAGCCGCAGACGGGCGGGCGGGAGAAGCCGCCGGTGCTGCGGCATCCGTTCTTTGCGCGGGAGCGGCGCTGAGGCGCGGTGCGCGAGCGTGTGTCGTCCTTGGTACCCTAGCTACCGGACGCGAGAACGCGTACGCTGTTTCAGATCAATCAGGGGGGATCAGGGTGCCTATTCACAACCGCTCACGGCGACGGGTCGTGCTCCTGCTTGCATTCGCGTTCGGGCTTTGGCTTGCGGCGCGCTGGTTGGGGTTTGGTGTTGATCCGTTTCGCTCGTGGAATCAGCGCGTGGCTGTCGAGGACATCACGAGCATGCACTGAGCGCTCGGTCGCTCACTGTGGGAGCGGCCACGGCTCCCGTCGCATGGCCACAAGGTCGCTGGTCCAGGTGAGCGTGTCATTGCTTGTGCACGCATGGAGCCAGAGTTGATCTCCATCTTCTCGAAGCGAATTGTAGTCGCCCCAGCGGTAGGTCGCGCTCAGAGTGATATTCGTACGCGGGGAAGATCCCCGCAGCAAGCCGACAGCGTGATACCCCACGGCATCTCGCGCACAGTAGCCGACATTCACTGGGTGCGCGTACGACGAATAGTTGAAGGCCACACCGACGCGCATTGAGTCGGCAACGGCCAAGGCCGGGAAATATGCGTCGACAGGCGCTCCTGACGCCACGAACGCAAGCGATCGATCCACGAGCACGCGCTTGTCTCGCATGTCGAGTGCGATGACGCGCACGCACAACCCGTGCCTCTTCAGTCTCTCGTTGAAGGTCACTACAACCGTGTCCGGAGTGAGGAAGGGCACGACGGCGTCCTGCACCCGGCATTCATCTCCTGCGAGATCGATTTCGCTCGCCCCGCTCGCTCCACCTTTCAGGTGGGCTCTGTACGGAGCCGAATATCGCCGCACTTCGAAGATGGTTCGAGACACCTCGCCTTCTGCATGCCAAATAGAGAGAATTCGTTCGTCGTCCGCGTTCGTAATGTCGGAAAGCGTGCTGGCGAATGCGACCGAGTTGGTGCGATCCCTGAGGCTACGGATTGGGCACAGATGAAAGTACCCCCTACCTTGCGCAATGCGAAATTCTGCATCGCGGAGCAGGATGGTCGGCGTGACGTCGTGCGTGTCCTGGAGAGCTACGAGGCTGAACGAGAGGACGATAGGGATCGGTAGTTCCTCTGGATGATCGCTCCAGGTCTGGTCGACGGTGACGTAGAGACTCGCACCGCTCGTAACGGCTTGCGGGCGATCCAACCCATCGGGAGGGACGGTCGGCCCGCCGTACCGAAAACGCTCAAAGAAGTACCGCCGGATCAATGGGGATGGTTTGAATCGAAGTGTGTGAGACACCCAGTTTGTCGAATCCAGCGGAGCAGGTGCTGGCGATCGAGAGATTGCGATGTGCAGATAGGTGCTCTCGACGGCCACCATGATCCAGCGCCCTCCGGTTGCCGCCGCGGAGTCGTAGAGACAGACTGGATCCATCGGTCGCGTGGCGCCGAGAAAGATGTGAGCAAGTGGCGTGACGGGGTTGGTCAATCGCACAGTCGCGCCGACGCGAGCGCTTGATCGCTCGGCTGCGGAGACACCAGAGTTAGAGGATAGGAGGATCGCAGCCGGGCCGACAGCGAGCGACGGATCGCACGGTGTGCGCGGGCCCGGCTCGAAGACTCTCAGCGCGTTCACGGTGCGCGAACGATCGGCGATGTCCATCATGGTTACGCCGGAGTCGATGGGTGAAGGGGCGACGGCAAGAGACCCTTCGCGGGGCACGACAGGTGAAGGCGGCGGCGGTTCGGGGGCTCTGGCTGCATTCCTTCGCCCACACCCGGTGCACCCGATCGTCCAGGTCAGAGAACAGAGGACCGCGACAACAAGAGTCTGCTTGACCATCGCAGTGTCCTTCCCACGAAGACTCCATTACAAACGCCTTGCGTAGTACAAGCGTCTGTGGTCGGTGTCAAGCGGTCGCAGTGCGGTCTGCGCGCTAGAACCCGCGCCGCTTCGTGAACACCGCGTCTGGCACGCCGCGATTCACACGATAGTTCGTGAACGTGAGCACGATACTCCCGCGAATCGGCTCGCGTGTCGCACGCTGCGGCGCTGCGCCGTCCGGAAACGCCCCCTGCGGCAGGTCGCGATTGTCGACGCCCGGCTTCCGCGGCACGACGATGTCGAACGACACGTCGTCGAGCGTCATCCTGATATCACTGCGGTCGGGGAGACGGTAGCCGCTGTGCGTGCTGTAGCGTGAGCGCGCATCGAAGTCCACACCGGGGCGGCCCGGTCCGCGCGGGATCTTCACGCGCACGCGCGCAATGGTCCACGTGGCGGGATCCACCCACAGATCGACGGGCACGTCGGGAATCGACGCCGACAGGAGAGAATCCGCGGACGTGAGAATCATCGTGGACCGGGCGAGCTTCGCCAGCACGCCGGGCTTGGGTTGCAATTGCAGGTGATACCGCAGGTCGCGTCCATCGCCCTCCGTGCGCATACCGAGCGGCGTGAAGCGATCCGCTCCGAACATCGACGGCAGCAAGAACACACCTTGCTCCGGCACGAAAGCGAACGTGCGCGCGACGAGCGCCGTGCGATCGGGCGCGCGATAGTACGCGGTGACGGGCATGTCGGGCATGTCGATCTGCGGCATGTTCACACGCACGACGAGGCCCACTTGGTAGTCCTTGAGGCCGGCGTACTCCTTTCGCAAACGCGCCATGACCTGCGCGGCGGAGCCGGGCGGTGCGGCAACGGCCCACGTCGAAGAGGCGACGGCCAGAAACACGGCGAGTACGACAGCCTTCATGTGACGATGTCCTTCCGAACGAAGATGCGCAGCGACAGAGCGTACAGACCGAGGGAGTAGCCCACGAGCACCGAGGCTTCGCGTGAGATCGCGCTCCAGTCGAGCGGCGCGTCGAACGCGCGAGACCACACGGCCATGTACGACGTGAAGAGATACGGACGAATACGCTCGAAGAACGCGAGCGACGTGTTGGTGACGATCAAGCAGACGATCAGGATCGCCATGGTGCCGATGATCGGGCCGATCGGATTGGTGACGAGGCTCCCGAGACAGTAGGCGATCGCGCTCACGGTGATCATCGCCAGCGCGCCCAGCGCCAGCGCGAGGGCCACGCGGGCGTACGCCTCTCCGACTGACACTACGTGGATTCCGTTGCCTGTGAGGATGAGCGGACCCTGTCCGAAGAGCGCCACACCCACGCCGACGGCCACCGCGCCGAGAAAGAGCACCAGCAGCACGCAGTACGCGCAGCTCACCGCGAACTTCGCAGTCGTCAGGACGGCGCGCGTCGGCGGACGCACGCAGATCAGGCGAAGCGTGCCCGCGCTGGCTTCGCCCGCGATCATGTCGCCGGAGACGAGCGTGATGAGAAACGGTACGTGCACGAAGAGCGACAGCAGCACGTACCGCACGAGGAAGAGGCCGTTCACGAAACTGCCGACCATCTGCAGGCCCCCCACGTTCGATCGGTAGCCGAACTCCGAGGCGTGGGACGCATCGGACATCTTGAATGCAATCAGCAGAACGGGGACGATCACGCCCAGCGCGGCAAAGCCGATGTACGTGCGCCCCTTGCGGAACGTCTTCTCGAACTCGATCGCGATCACCCGGAGCAGTTCGCCGGTCACAGGCCGCCCTCCTCCCCGGTGATGCGGAGGAAGTACTCCTCGAGCGATCGCACCGGCGTGAGCGCGGCCACGTGGACACCCGCGCCCACGAGGTGTGCATTGAGCGCCGCTGCGGAGCCGCGCTCCACGGTGACGCGAACGAGGCTGTCGCGTTCTTCGACGCTGCGCGTGCGCGGGAAGTTCCGCGCGGCATGGGCGAGCGCGATGCAGGTCTCGGCGTTGGCCGGATCGGGCGTGACGTCGAGCGCGTCGTCGTCGCCGCGGAGCAGTCGTTCGACGGAGTCCTGCACCACGAGCGCACCGCGATGGATGATGGCGACGCGCGTGCATACCTGCTCCACTTCCGAGAGAAGGTGCGACGACAGGAACACCGTGATGCCGTGCTCGCGTGCGAGGCGCGCGAGCAGCTCGCGCACGTCGCGCATGCCGGCGGGGTCGAGGCCGGTCGTCGGCTCGTCGAGCACGATGAGACGCGGGCGCGTGAGCAGCGCTTGCGCGATGCCGAGACGCTGCCGCATGCCGTGCGAGTACGTCTTCACTTTGTCGCGCCCGCGGTCAGCCAGGCCGACCAGCGCGAGGACCTCGCGAATGCGTCCCGTCTCGCGCGAGCCCGACATCCGCAGGAGCACACGCAGATTCGTTTCGCCGTCGAGGTAGTTGTAGAAATCCGCGCGTTCGACGAGTGCGCCGACGCGCGTGAGCACCGCGCGCCGCTCGCGTGTGAGCGACTGCCCGAAGACGGTCACGCTGCCCGCCGTCGGCTGCACGAGATCCAGGATCATGCGGATCGTGGTGCTCTTGCCCGCGCCGTTCGGGCCGAGGAACCCGAAGACGTCGCCCTCGCGCACATCCAATGCGAGATCGCTCACGACGCGGCGCGCGCCGTAGCGTTTCGTGAGGCCGTGTGTCGTGAGGATCGCCTCGCTCATGAGGCGAGAAACTCGTTCACGAGTGCGGCGAATTCGCCCGGCGCTTCGTAGTGCGGAAGGTGCGCAACGCCGCGCATCACGTGCAAACGCGCGTGGGGAATCGTGCGCTGCAACTCGTGCGCCCACGCAAGCGGCACGTGCTTGTCGTGTTCGCCCCACACGAGGAGGGTGTCTGCCGCGATCTCGCGTGCGAGGGGCAGCAGCCCGTTCTCGCGGTCGGCCTCCGTTTGTACCGCGCCGCGCAGCCGCTCATATGTCACCGCCTTCTGTGCGATGGATGCAAAGCGCTCGCGGACGTGGTGGCCGAGTGCGGCATCGTGCACCAGCTCGTCGTAACGCGCGCGCAGCGTGCCCTTGGGCACGAATCGGTGCGGCATACCCGTCGCGCTGACGAGGACGAGCCGCCGCACGCGATGGGGGAACCGCGCCGCGAACGCGAGGGCGAACCCGCCACCGCGCGACGCGCCGATCACGTCCACACGCGCCAGGCCGAGCGCTTCGAGCAGCGCGTCGAGCACGGCGGGCATGTCGGGCGCGCTCGTGACCGCGCTGGAGTGTCCATGTCCCGGCAAGTCCGGCGCGATGCAGCGCGTCGCGTGCGCGAGCTGCGCAATCGAACGCTCCCAAATCACGTGCGAGCTGAGCGCGTTGTGCACGAGAAGGCGCACGGGCAGGATCGGACCTTCTGTGCCCACGTCGTCGTATGCGACGTCGTAGCCCGCGGCGTGCGCGGTGTGAAGGGGCATCAGCGCAGAAATGTCCAAAACGCGATCGACACGAGCAGAGCGTACACGAGGAAGATCACGAAGCAATAGCCGAGGATGTTCTTGAATTCCAAACGGGCCGCCGTGAGCAGGGGAATCGCCCAGAACGGTTGGATGATGTCCGTCATCATGTCGCCCCACGCGTATGCGAGCACCACGTGTGCCGTCGGCACATGCAGTGCTTTCGCGGCTTCCACGACGTACGGCGCTTCGATCGCCCATTTCGATCCGCCGCTCGGCACGAAGTAGTTCACGACGCCCGAGTACCAGTAGATGAGTGCGGGATACGTGTGTTGCGTCGCCGCGTGCGCGAACGCGTTGCCGATCACCGTCTCCAGGTGCGCGCCCTTCATGATGCCGTAAATGCCCGCGTAGAGCGGAAACTGCACGATCACGCCCCACACGATGCGCCCGCCGTGTTCGGCCGCGGAGAGAAACGACGCGGGCGTGCGGTGCAGCCACACACCGGCAATCAGGAACAGGAAGTTCACGAAGTTGAGATTGATCGCACCGTAGCCTTTCGCGCGAACCGTGAGGGCGATCCACACGAGACCGGCCGCGCCGATCAGGACGTTGATCCAGGTCGCCCATTCAAGGCGCTCGGCGCCGCGTACGAGCGGGGCGCGCACAGGCGGCGTCCACTCGCGCGTGTCCGCGAGCGTGTTCGCATCGACGGTCACCGCGTTGGCCGGCGACGGATGCAGGAGCGGTACGAGCGCCGTCATCACGACGACCACCACGCAGACCAGCGCCATGTTGAACGGCGAGAACAACGTCTGCGTGATCGGGATGATCCCGATCTCCTTCTCCATGAAATGCCCGGGCGTCGCCACGAGGAGCGGCGCGGACGCCGAGAACCCCGCATGCCAGGTGAGCCCCAGCCCGAGATACGCCGCCGCGACGAGCAGCCGGTAGTCCACGCCGCGTTGCTGGCGCGCGATGTAACCGACGAGCACCGCGCTGCCGACGATCGAGAGGCCCCAATTCACGAGACCGAGGAGCATGGAGAGCGCCGCCATGAGCGCCACGGCTCCGCGCGGTGAGCGCGGCAGGCTCGCTGCAGCGCGCAACACACGTTGCACTGCGGGAGCGACCGCAACGATGTACCCCGTCACCATGACGAGGCACATCTGCATCGCGAAGGAGAGAAGCTCCCAGAAGCCGTCACCCCACGCGCGGATGACGTCGAGCGGAGTCGCGTGCCCGATCGTCAGCGCGAGAGCCGCTGCGACAAACGTGAGAATCGCCGCGATGACGAACGAGCCGGGGATCCAGCGCTCGCTGAAGCGCGTGAGCGCGTTCGCGAGGCGAGCGAGAAACTCCAACTACCGTGCGTCCGTCATGCCAGCCGCCGTCGCGCGCTCCGCTCCCATCGCGCCGCTGCGCTGCACCTTGAGGGCCGGGCGCAGGAAACCGATCGTCTGTCCCTCTTCCTTCACCGTCTCGAGGAACGGCGCGGGGACGCGAGCGATTTGCTCCTGCTCGGGCCATCGGCGGAAGCCCGTCGCTCCGACGAGCACGCTGCGCATATCTCGCAGCACTTTCTCGCGCAGCGCGGCGGTGTTGTCGAATCTGTAGAGACGCCCCGCGGAATTGCCCCACACGAAGCGCCATTCTTGACGGAGCGGATAGATATACATCGACGAAATCATATTGCCGTCCCCGAGCGGCGCGCCGGGCATCGGGGGAATTTCCTGTACGTACAGCGCAACGAGGCCTGCGATCTCCTCCGGGACCGGTGCCGAGGAGAAGTACGCCACCTCGCGCAGATGCAGAAAGCTGAATCGCAGGTTGTCGAATCGCAGCGCAAACACGCACCGCGTACGCT
The DNA here is from genome assembly GCA_964514075.1 of uncultured bacterium. Taxonomy (GTDB): domain Bacteria; phylum Eisenbacteria; class RBG-16-71-46; order CAZEPH01; family CAZEPH01; genus CAZEPH01. Next base: position 12,155 of record CAZEPH010000003.1, read on the forward strand.
CGGGGGTGCAGTGATAGTCCGACTCCACCGGAATGCGCGCCGGAACGATCCGCGTGAGTTCTTCCGCGATGTTGCGTAGCACGCCCATGTACACGTCGACGAACGCGTCCACCTTTTCGAGGTGCGCGGCGCGCTCGGCGGTCACTGCGAGGTAGCTCTGTACGACGTTGTCCGGCGTGAGCTGCACCGTGGCCGGTACGTCGTCGCGGCGGTCGATCGGGTTCTGGTCGGTGACTTCTTCCACGGCGTCCTCCGGTCGTGAGGGGTCGCGGGAGAATAACGCGACAGAGCACGGAACGCCAAAGACTCAGCGCGTGACGGGCGTGTCGCGCGGCACTGTCCCCCAGTGGGGTGTTCTCAGCGCATCAGGACGTAGCGTTGGGTTATCGACTCGTTTGGCGTCGCGAGGCGAACGAAGTAGAGACCGGCTGCGAGGTTGCGCGGCGGCGCCCACTCGATCGAGTGAAGCGACGGATCGGCCCACGTGTCGGCGATGGTCGCGAGGCGACGCCCGACCGCATCGTGGATCGTGATGCGGATGTGTGTAGCGCGTGGCGGAACGTACGACACGATCATCTGGCGATGCGAACCAGACCGCACCGCGCACCGCAGGGCGGTACCGAGTTCACCGTCATGCACCGTCGTGAGGCTGGGATCGCGCCACCGGGCGATGTCCGTCGACGCCTTCCCGCCCGCGAGCGCGAACGTGCCGCCGACGTAGAGTTGACTCTTGTAGTCCTGCAGCGGGGAACTGTTGGAGCCTCCATCGAGGCCGGATCCAAGCGGCGACCACGTCGTGCCGTTCCACGACGCAATGTTGTTCGCCGCCGCGCCGCCGGCGCTGCTGAACCACCCCGCTGCGACGAGCGAGCTGTTGTACACGCGCAGGCCGCGCACCGTGGCTGTCGTCCCCGCCATGCCGGATCCGAGTGTGCTCCACGACGTTCCGTTCCACCGTGCGATGTTGTTCGCCAAGACGCTCCCTGCCGCGAAAAACGAGCCTCCCGCGACGATGAACGAATCGGGCGAGGCGGGAAAGAGCGTGAGTGCGTAGACAGGCCCGTCGATGCCGTTGCCAAGCGCGCTCCAGTTGGTCCCATTCCACTTCGCCACGTCCCATGCGGCACTCCCACCGGCCGTGTTGAACATCCCTCCCGCATACAGTGATCCGTTCCAGACGCAGAGAGCCGAGATCCATCCCTCGCCGAATGTCCCGTTGTATATGCCGCTCCCGTAGGCAGACCACGACGTGGTGTCCCATGCGGCAATCCAATGCGCCCCGATCACGCCGCTGATCGTGAAGCTCCCGCCGGCGACGAGCTTGTCTTGGTACACGGAGAGGCAGACGATCGGTGTGTTGAAGTATGAGTCGCCGAAGATCGTGCCGGGGACGGACCTCCACGTCGTCCCGTTCCATCGGGCGATGTAGTTGGCGGCCACACCACCGATGGATGTAAAGTCGCCGGCCGCATACAGCTCGCCCTTGTACGACGCGAGGGCGTGGATCGGCGCGTTGGCTCCCGTGCCGATCGCTGACCACGTTGCGCCGTCCCATTCGGCGACGTAGTTCACCGCCGTCGTACCTGCCTGAGTGAAGCGGCCCGCGGCGATCACCTTGTTGTTCCAGACGGTGAACGCGAGCGGCGCTCCCGACAGGCCGAGTCCAGCGGTGCCGAGCCCGCTCCACGCGCTACCACTCCATCGCGCGACGTAATCTGCTTGCGCGCCGGATGCTTCCGTGAAGTATCCGCCCGCGTACAGGTCGGTGATGTTGGCGGCGAGTGCGTAGACCGACCCGTAGCTGCTGTTTCCGAGCCCGTTCGAGAGCGCGCTCCAAATGCCGGAATCGTATCGCGCGATGTTGCGCGCGGACACGGCGCCTGCCGCGGTGAACGATCCGCCTGCGATCAGCGCTCCGTTGTAGACGGCCAGGGCGGACACCTGTGTCTGCACACCACCGCTCACGCCACCGCCCGGCGGACTCCACGTACCATTCCATTGCGCGATGTAGTTCGCGGCAAAACCCCCCGCCTGCGTGAACGTCCCGCCCGCGACAACGTTGCCGTTGTACTCCGCGAGCGCCTTGACGTCGTTGTTCATCCCGGAGCCGAACGCACTCCAGGCCACACCGGTCCACTGCGCGATGCGATTGGCCCCACCACCACCCGCAGTCGTGAATCGCCCTCCGGCGACGAGATTGAATCCGTTGAGGCCGAGTGCATATACGGTGTTGTTTACCCCGGTGCCGAGCGCGGTCCAGATGCCCGCGTTGTAGATGGCGACATTGCTGGCTGCAGTCGGCCCGACCTGCGTGAACGACCCGCCGATGGCGAGGTTCGAGAACCACGTCTTCAATGCGTACACCGTCGCCGTGCCACCACTCACGCCGCCGACGCTCAACCACCCAGCGCCGTTCCACGCAGCCAAGGACGTCACCGCCACACCACCCGCATTCGTAAACGATCCCCCCGCGTAGAGTGTGCCATTGTAGACGGCCAGCGCGTAGATCGGACCGTTCGTTCCCGTCCCGAATGTTTGCCATGCGGATCCATCCCACCATGCGATGTGATTCGCGACGATTCCGCCCGCCGTCGTGAAGTCGCCGGCGACGACCAGGTTGCCGTTGTAGATCACGGACGCATTGACCGTGGAGCCGACGCCGGCACGGCCAAACCCGTCGGACCAGTACTGATCGTCCGGGACGGCGACGGCGCGGCTCGCGACGAGTATTGTGATCGCGATCGCCCCGCACACGCGAATGATGCTGCACGGAAGCAGGAGACATGAGTCACGGACGATCGACATGGGAACCTCCCAAAGCTGTTCTGGTGGCAACAGAGGGACGGCAGCGTCGTGGTGCGAATGCGACGTTGCGAGTGCAGTCGATGGCGGTCGCCGGATCGTGACCGGTGGGAGCCGCACGTATTCCGAGCGAGAAAAGTTAGGCGGTCGTCTGTGGAGGCGGAATGGCTGCGAAAGTGGATGGATCGAATGTAGGGGGTCGGAACTGTGGGGCAGCCTTGAACGAAACCTCCGGCCGTGGGCGCCGTGTTCGGTGGCGGGCCGGACGCGGAAAAGCCGCTAGGTCTTGCGCTCCTTCTTCTCCGCCGCGGGGAAGAGCACGTTATTGAGGATCAACCGATACCCCGGCGAGTGCTTGTGCAGCGACAAGTCCGTGGGCGGATCGCCCACCAAGTGCTGGTAGTCCTCCGGATCGTGCCCGCCGTAGAACGTAAACGTCCCCTTGCCATAGCCGCCGTGAATGTACTTCGCTTCGTTCGCGCCTTGTGTCTCGCCGAGAATCGTCACCGACTGCTTGAGCAGCGTCTTCTTGAAGCCAGTGGTCTGGCCGAGGAAGCCGTGCACCACCGCCGTGTGATCCTGCGTGAGCATCGTCGGCACGGGATCATCCTTCGCGGAGAAGTCGAAGAGCGTGAAGAAGTCGTTGTCCTGCCCGCGCATCACGGCCTCGTTGGACGTGTCGATGTTCGAGAACTCGTACACGAGCGGATTCATCTCGAGCTGGAATCCGGTGAAGGCCATCGTGCGCGAGTAATCGAGCTTCGCCTGCGCCTGCGGGTCGGGCGGGTCGCCGTCGTACACGCGGTCCACGATGTCCGTCGCGCCGGCGGCGAGCGCGATGTCGTACGTGTCGGATCCGGAACACATCGAGAACATGAAGCCGCCGCCGGCCATGTACGTGTGAATCGTCTCTACCACGGCGTGCTTCAACTGCCACACCTTTTGGAAGCCATGCGCGTGCGCGCGCGCCTCCTCTTCCACCTGATCGCGCTGATACCAGTCGGTGGCCGCCGCGCTTGCGAAGAACTTCCCGTACTGTCCCGTGAAATCCTCGTGATGCATGTGCAGCCAGTCGTAGTTGGAGAGATCGCCGGCCAGCACCTGTTCGTCGTAGATCTGCGTGTACGGAATCTCGGCGTAGGTGAGCGCGAGGACGACCGCATCGTCCCACGGGTGAATCGTGGACGGTGCGTACACGGCGATGCGCGGCGCCGTCTCCAGCTTGATCGCATCCATGTTGTTGTCCGCGATCGTCTGCATGATGCTCGCGATGCCTGCCCCGTCGACATGCTGAATGGCAACGCCGCGCAACGCCGCTTGGCGCACGATGCCTTCCAGGTCGGGGAGCAGGAACGATCCGCCGCGGTAGTTCAGGAGCCACTGCGCTGTTTGCTTCTGCTGCAAGACCCAGAACGTGAGTCCGTACGCCTTGAGATGGTCTGTTTGCGCCTGGTCCATCGGCACGAGTATCTCGGCGCGCGCGCGCGCGCCGAGGCACAGGCACATGACGAGAGCGATCCACACGCGACGCATTACTTCACCTCCGCGCGACGAAGGCGATTCGCCTTCCGCCGCACCTCCGACACGAACACGTGCGCCGGGTACGTCTCCAGGAACTGCCCGTACAGCTCGAGTGCCTTTTCGGGTTGATGGAGCGCGCCGGCGCAGAGGTCGGCTTCGCCGAGGAGCGCGTCTGGTGCGACGCGCGCGGTCGGCCACGTTTCGAGGAGGCTCGCGTACTGCGCGCGCGCATCGTCGGGACGGCTCGCCAGCTGTGCGCACCTCAGTTTGGCGGACGGCGCCAGAGGCCCGGATGTTTGCGTGGCGAGCGACGCGAACGTGGCGAACGCGGAGTCCGCGAGACCGGCGCGCGCGTGCCGGTCGCCGCGCGCGTACCGCGCGAGCGCGGCGGGATCGCTCGCGCCTTCGCCGATGAGCAGGAGGCGGCCGAGTGCGTCATTCACGAGCGCACCCTCGGGGAACAGGTCCGCAACCGCGCGAAAGCGCGTCGCCGCGTCCTGCGGGTTGCCGGCGATGAGCGCGGCCTCGGCCCCGCCGTACACGGCGCGCTCCCGCGCCACGGGCAGCACGCCCGTTTGCGCGACGGAGTCGAACACCGCGATCGCCTCCGCCGTACGCTCCAGCGTGACATAGCAATCGGCCTGCGCGAGGCGGATGTCGTCGGCGCGCGGGCCGGTTCCGGCGCGCATGCGGAGGTAGGCGTACTGTTCGAGCGCCTCCCGCGTCCGGCCCGTGCGGCGATCCAACTCCGCGATCTTGAGCGGTGCCTCCACGAGGACGGCGTGTTCTTCGTCGCTGCTCCAGTCGGACGCGGCGTTCGCCCCCATCCCAGCCAGTGCGCGGTAGTGGACGAGTGCTTCCTCGAGCTGTCCGCTCGCTTCCGCTGCGCGCGCGACGATCGTGCGCGCCGTCACCATGTCGGCGCGCGGCACGTCGAGTGTGAGCGCGCGACGCGCCGCCTGCGCCGTGGTGGCCGTATCCGCCGCATCCGTCGCCACGCGTGCGAGCGCGACCAGCGCGCTTCCGCGCGCCTCCCCACCGCCTGCGCGATCCCATTGCGCCGCGCGCGCGACGGCTTGTTCGCCGCGCCCTTGCATGACAAGAACGCGCAAGAGCAGGCGGCGCAACTCCGGCGAATCCGTTCGCTGCGACGCCAGCCCGTCTAGCGCCGAGATCGTCGCATTCGCGCGCGAAGACCCCGCACCGGGATCCTGCGCGAGCTTGAGCAGTGAGAACAGCTCCTCGACGATCCACGGATCCACGGGCCCGTTCTCGGCGCGCCGCAGGAGCACGAGGCAATCCTGCATCGCCGCATCGATCTGCCCCGCGGCCTTATGGATTTGCTCCAGTTCGAGCGCAAACGCATCCGGTTTCTTGAGTGCTCTGCGCGCGGCGAGATACGTCGCCTCGGCGCCCTGCGCATCGCCCAGCGAGTGGCGCATCTCCGCCACGCTGCGGTACGTGGCCTCGTCGTCCGACCGTTGCGCGAGGGCGGCGCTCCACGTGGCGTCCGCATCCCCCTTGTTGCCGCGGAGGAACTGGATCCGTGCGAGAAGGATGCGCGCGTCGACGTTCTGCGCGTCTTTCTGGAGACGCGCGGTGAGGTAATCCTGCGCCTGTTCCGCCTGACCCGTGTTGTGCAGCGCTTCGACGTACGCGCGCAGGAGCAAGGGGATGTCCGGACGCTCCTCTGTGAGCCCGCGCAACGCTCCCACGCCTTGATCCACCATGCCCGCCGCGATCAGTGCCTGCGCTTGGCGCAGCCGCACGTTGAGCGCCCCGTCGAGCGCGCCGGGGGCGGGTGGCACCGTGATGGTGCGCGGCTGGCGCGTGACGCGCGGCGGCGCGGTTTGCGCGACGCACTCGAACGCGCACGCGAAGAGACACAGAGCAACGATCACCGCAGGACGCATCGAATTACCGATTGCCGCCGCCGTTCGTGAGCGCGCGGAAGTACGCGTCGATCGCGCGGCGATACTCGGGCGGGACGGGATCCGACTTCGCGCGCAGAAGATCGATGGTCAGACGATCGCGCGTGCCGAGAGCCGACGACGGAACCGGGCCGGGCGACTGCACCGTCACCTCGACGCCCGATTCCGACGTGCGCGTCTTCTCGAAATCGCGCTTGTCCACAGCGTGCTGCGCGTCGAGGAGGCGCGAGTGGATCTTGTGCTGGCGATCCAGCACGTCCGGCGTCAGCTTGCTCGATTGCATATCCTGCGTGACGGACTTCATGTCGTCGGCGACGCGATCCAGCTTGCGAATCTGATCGTTCGCTTGGCCTGCCTTCTTCGCGAGGTCGGCCAGTCCCTTCTGGATCATCTCCTGTTGCGCCGCGAGACGCGCGAGCTGGCCCTGCGCGGACGGCGTGGGGCGCGGCTGCCCCGACATGCCCTGCATGAGTTGCTCGGACTCCGCGTTCACCTGGCCCTGCATTTGGCTGAGCGACTGCAGGCGCTGCATCATCGCCTGAGCCGTCGACTGCCCTCCGCCCTGCGATCCGCTGCACGCAGATTCCTTCGCCTCCAGCAATTGCGTGACCGCCTGGTTGAGCGCGCTGCTCGAGGAGCGTGCGCGTTGCTCACCCATGCTCCGATTGCCGCGCTCGAAGGCGTCGGTGGATTCCTGCGCGTTCTGCAGGGCCTTGCCCACGGCCTGCGCGAGATCCTGCGTGATGAACGGCGTCTTGCGCCCCAACTCGAAGAGCCGGTTCGCCACGTTCTCCGTTTCTTCGCGCGTGGCGTCTTGCCGCTGCGCCAGATCGTTCGTGGATTCGCCGCTCGACTGCTGCGACACCGCTTCCTGTTTGTTCGAGAGCTGCAGCATGTCGCGCGCGACGTTCTCCATGGCTTCGGCGAGTTCGCGTCGTTGCTGGTCTTGCATCTTCTTCTGCGCGTTGCGGAGCGACTGCGCCATCTGCTGCATGTCCTGCTGCGCCTTCTGTCCCTGCTTCTGCGCACCCTGTTGATCGCCCTGGCGCATCATCTGCGCGGCCCGTTGCATGGCAGTCTGGGGTTGCTGCTCTTCCATCTGCTCCGCGGCTTGTTGGAGTTCTTGCGCAGCCTGCGGTTCGTCCTTCTGCATGTCCTTTGCGAGCTGGCGCGTGTCCTTTTGCGCCTGATCCGCCTGCTTCGCGGCTTGCTCTTGGCGATCGGCGGCCTCCCGGCGCTCCGCCGCGTCCTGCTTCTTCTGCAGTCCGTCGTTCAGCTGCTTCTGCTGTTCCGACAACTCCTCCGCTTGCCGCGCCAGCGCTTCGAGCTTCTCCTCGCGTTGGATCTTCTGCAGGAGCGCAATCGTGCGGTCGAGACGCTTCATCATTTCTTCCTGCGTCATCTGCACCTGCGCCATCGCGTTCTTGAGGTCCGCCTGATTGACGTTGCGCAGCGCGTCGGAGAGGCGCTGGATCGCTTTGCGCAGTTCCTCATTGCCCAGGTTCTTCACGAGGTTCTGGATCTCGGCGACCTTGCGCAGCAAGTCTTCGTTGACCACGGATTCCTGCCGGAGCTTGTCGAGTGTTTCGTCCAGTTGCTTGGTGACGTTCTCGATGTTGTCCGCGATTTTCTGTTGTTGCTCGAGTGCTTGCTGCAGAGACTGCTTGTCTTCCCACGACATCGACTTCGACGAGCGCGCATCGCGCGCCGCGTCGTCCAAGTCCTTCTTGATGTCTTCGCCGCGTTCGAGCAACTCGCTCAGGTCGTCGGCGCTCTCCTTGTGTTCCTGCGACGCCTCGGCGTAGATGTCCGCGAGCGTGGGGAACACGAGACGCCGCACCTCGCTGCGCGCGCTTTGCGATCCGCGCACCGCGTTGTTGTCGCTCGCTTCGACGTAGTACAGCAAGGTGGAGCCGGGCGTGAGGCCGTACCGGCGCAGGTCCCATCCCACGGTCGCGTGGAATTCGCGTTCACCGCCCGGTGAGGCGATGTTCGTGCGCGTGCGGTCGTCCGAGCCGTCCTTCCACGCGATGAGCGCGACGCTGCGCAAGCCGAAGTCGTCGCGCGCATCCATCTCGACGGACACTTGCATGTCGCGCGGGATCGTCGTTTCGTCGGGTGGCTGGAGCAGGTGCACGATGGGCGGCGCGTCCTGCGTGGTGGCAACCGCGAAGGTTCCCGAGACGCGCTGCGCCGCGCCTTGCGCGGTGACCGCGATCGCGTACCGCCCGGACCAGCGGAGCGGAAGACGCACGTTCAGAGCGCGACCGCCGTCCCGCACGGCCAGCGGGATCGGCGCGTGCGCGCCGTCCTCCCACACCAGACGCGCCGCACGCACCGGCGCGTTGAGGTGGTACGTGACGTCGGCGACCGTGCCCTCGAGTCCCGCGAGTTCGCCCGTCGGCTGATCGAGCGATTGCCCCGGCTGCCCTGTGTAGGTGGGCGGCTGATAGGCGACGTGCGCGGAGACGAGCGCGGGGTCGGCCAGTACGCGAATCGTGTACTCGGGGCTTCCGTGTTCGCCGACGCCGACGCGATACGCCACGTCCCGCTCGACGTTCGCGATGCGCGCGGTCCAGTCGCCGCTCACGCCGTGTGCCACGCGCGCACGTGTCATCGGGACGCTGCCCCACTCGCCGCCGGCGGTGCGCGTCCACACGAGCGGCGCGGCGCTGACGCGCGTGCGCTCGGTTGCATCTTCCTGAATGGACGCTGCGATGTTCACCGTTTCGCCCGAGCGGACGATGATGTCGCCCGGTCGCACCGCGATGTCAATCCGCGCGTCGCGAACGACGCCAGGCCGTGCGAGCGCGACGAGCGCGCGCCCGACGCCGCCCGGCGAAATCGCGGCGGCGATCAGCACGCCAGCCGCGGCCAGAGCCGCCGAACGCGCCGGCAGACGCGTAATACGCGCGCGCGCCACCGCGCGCGTGTCGAGCGGCGCCACCTGCTCGTTCACGGCGTCGATCGCCGCGGCGGTGAGCTCCTGAGACGCACCGGGGGAGCGCGCGCCGTGCAGCGCAAGATCGACAGCGGGTGCGACGCTGCCGCGCAGCTGCGGGAACGTCGCATCGATGCACGCGGCCGTGCCCGGCACGGTGGGCAGCTGCCGCAGAGGGCGAATCACCCGCATCGCGAGCACCGCCGCACAGGCGCAGGCGAAGAGCCCCGACAGAACACGTGCAACGGACGGCAGCGGGAACAGAGCGCCCGTGACGCCAAGGATCAGAGCACAGAGAAGAAGGTCGCGCGCGCCCGTGATCGACGCATGCAGAAGTGTGCGCGTCCGGAGAGCGGAGCGCGTGCGGGTGACTGCACTGAGGAGGCTCTGCGTGTGCGTAGGCACCGTGGGTGCTCACCAAGGCCGAAGGTGTTGCGCGATGACGCCGGGGAGAGTGAGGGACGACGTCTCTGAGAGTATCAAAGGAATGCAGAGGGCGGCAACCGCGTGCATCAACCGGTCACCCGGCGCGATCCCGCCCTCTGCGGTGGTGGTGTTCTTCTGCTTGAGTGTGACCGGTGCGGGTGAGCTGCCTCTCACCCACCCGTCGTCCGGACTCCCCGCCGTACACATGCCGCTCTGGCGAGGTTCCGAGGTTCTTCGAGTCGCGACCCCCGCCGCTAGGTTGCCTCTTCCGGGAAGATGCTTCGCATGGCTGCCTGCCGGTACGCAAAGATCGCGTCCAGCGAGCGGCGGACGACGAGCGCGTGAGCGATCCATCCGAGCACGCCGAACGGCAGATCGTATCGAACGACGTCGCGCACGAGGGTCCCTCCGCTCGGCGCATCCTCGAACTCATGCGTGTGGTGCCACACGGCGTACGGGCCGCGGATCTGCGTATCCACGAAGCGATCCATCGGACGCCATTCGGCGATACGTGAGCGCCAGCGCATCGGCATGCCGTACAGCCGCAGGCGATAGTCGATGAGCGAGCCGTCGTGGATCTGTAGCGGTCCATCCGTGACGATCTGGAATCGCAGGAAGGCGGGCGTGATGCGTTCCAGGTTGCTCGCGTCGCTGAAGAACGCGAACACGCGCTCGCGAGACGCGGGGAGTGTTTGCTCGCGTTGCAGCACGTATCGCGTCTGCGGAACCGATGTGCCTTGACGCGCCGATGGGCTCATTGTCTGCTGCCCTCGTGACCATACCGGACTTCCTGACGCGCGACCCGCGATGTCGCGTGCGAACCGCGCAGAGTGTGACCCCGCGACGCGCGCGGGCTGTGGTGTACTGGATGCAGCGGGCGCAGCGCGCCGTCGACAACCCCGCCCTGGACGCAGCCGTCCGCGCGGCAAACGACATGCGGCTCCCCGTGGTCGCGTTCCTCGCACCCGTGCCGTTCTACCCGCGCGCTACGGAACGGCACGTGCACTTCCTTCTGACGGGAGCCGACGACATCGCGCGCGGGCTGGCGCGACGCGGGGTCGGTCTGGCCTTTCGCCCGTTTCCCGAGCACGACCTGGAGCGCTTCTGCGACACCGTGGGCGCCGCTCTCGTGATCGGCGACGAGAATCCGCTGCGCGAAACGGAGGCGTGGCGCCTGCGTGCGGCGGAGCGGCTCGCCGCGCCCCTCGTCACGGTGGATGCCGACGTCGTCGTCCCGTCCGCGACGTTCCCCGCGCAAGAGTACATGGCACGGACGATTCGGCCCAAGATCCATCGTGTGATCGAGCGATTCCTCGTGGACGAGCCGGAGCCGCGCGCGCGCATCGCGTGGGGCTCCGCGTCCGACACACCCCCCGCCGATCCGAACGCGATACTCGCGCGGTGGCCGATCGACCGGTCGTCCGCTCCCGTGCCCGGAGCACGAGGCGGCACGCGAGCGGCGCGCGCGACGTTGCGGCGCTTCCTGCGCGGGGCGCTCGCGTCGTACGACGAGGCGCGCAACCACCCCGAGTTGGCGCACGCGACGAGCGGGCTCTCGCCGTACCTGCACTTCGGGCACATCGGACCGCGGGAGATCGCGCGCGCGGTGCTCGCGACAC
>CAZEPH010000004.1:0-22521 GCA_964514075.1 uncultured bacterium
TGCGCATAACCCACCGCGTCGCAGAGGTCCAGAAACAGCGCGAGGCGCGCGCGAATGCTGGAAGGCGTGATCGCGCCGAGCGAGCGCACGTACTCGTCGAGAGGCACACCGTCCACGAGCTCCATCACGAAGTAGTGTTCGCCGTCGATCGTGCGGCCCGCTTCGTGAATGGCGGCGACCCCCGGGTGCCGCAAGCGCGCGAGGCTGTCGACCTCGCGGCGGAAGAGCCGCAGGTGATCGTCGTCCACATGCGCGCCGCCGCGCAGAACCTTCACGGCGACGAGTCGCTTGGGGTCGCTCTGCTCCGCTTCGTACACCGCACCCATGCCACCCTCGGCGATGAGCCGCCGCACGGTGTAGCGGCCGATCGTCTCCGGCATGGGCGTCGCACGCCGCGCGCCGTACATCGCGTCGACGGCGCCGGACACGTCGTCGCCTGCGTCGATCAGCTCGGCGACATGCACGTCTGCCGTGCCGGCGAGGAACGTGATGGATGGGTCGGTCTCCAGTGCATCGTCGGCGGCGAGGAGTGCGTGCACGTCGGCGCGCAGCGCGGCGTCGTCGCCGCAGTGTTCGGCGACGTGGCGGGCGCGCTCGTCGGAGCGCAGAGTCAATGCCTCTTCGACGATGGCGCGCACACGGAGCCATCGCGCCCGATCGACGCGCGTCATGACGGAGGCGTTCCGACGATCTCGTTGTAGAGGAACGCGCGCGCGACGCGCCAGTCGCGCTTGACGGTGCGGTCTGTCACGCCGAGCGCGTGCGCCGTTTCTTCGATGGAGAGCCCCGCGAAGAACCGGAGATCGACCACGCGCGCAAGGCGCTCGTCGACGTCCGACAGTCGCGACAACGCGTCGTGCAGGTCGAGGACTTCCTCGGCGTGAATCGACACCGCTCCTTCGGCTTCGTCGAGCTGAGCCAGGGACGCGCCTGCTCCGCGCTTCTGCGCCAGCCGGCGCCGCGCAAAGCTCACGAGGATGTTGCGCATCGCCGTGGCCGCCACCGCAAAGAAGTGGCCGCGATCCTCCCACTCCACAGACGTGCCGCGCATCAAGTTGAGATACGCCTCGTGCACGACCGCGGTCGTGTTGAGCGTGCGCTCATGAGGGGCGCGCTGCAGTTGAATGTGTGCGATCCGGCGCAGTTCATCGTAGACCGCGCTGAAGACGCGGTCCGCCGCGCCGCGCTCGCCTTGTCGGGCGCGGGAGAGAATCTGAGTGATATCGGACGGGACCGGAGAGGTCATGCGGCGCGAGCGTAGCACAGCCCGTCCGTGGGTGGCCTCGGTCCCTTGCCGGAGTCATGTCCCAGTTTGCGCCCGCTTTGCGTGACTCCTGGTGAACGGCGTCCCTCCGCTCCCCGCGAGACGGGGGCGCTCCACTCATGCGAAGGGGGAATCATCATGTTTCGGAGATGGGGGATCGGACCGGCGCTTCTGCTCGCACTCATCGTGCTCGCGGCGCCGCAGGCGCAGGCAAGCTACAACTGGACGTTCACGTTTCAGGGCGAGCTACGCAACGGCGGCACCGTCGTGAGCGGCACGGCGGACTTCGTGTTCAAGTTGTTCGACGCGGCGAACGCCGGCGCACAGGTCGGGCAGACGATCACCATGAACGCACAGCCGGTCACGAACGGCGTGTTCACGGTGGATCTCGACTTTACCGACAACGGGGCCATCACAGGGGTGTTCGACGGGAACGATCGGTGGCTGGAGATCACCGCAAACGGCGTCACGCTGAGCCCGCGCCGACAGGTGCGGCCGGCGCCGCACGCGGTCGTGGCGGCGCAGTTGGCGCTGCCGTATTCGCAGTCGACCACGGTTGCACACCCCTTCACGTTGAACAGCACGGCGGCGGGGGCGCAGACACGTACGATGTACGTGACGAATGGTTCTCCCGACTCCGGCGCGGTTGCGATCCTCGGGGAGGCGACAAACGCCGCGACCGCTCTCAACAATGCTGGCGTCATCGGCGTCTCGCACAGCCCGAACGGCATCGGTGTGATCGGCGCCAACTACTCCACGTCCGGCAACTGCACCGCCGTCTACGGGAACGTGGCAAGCCCGTTTGGATACGCCGTGCTGGGCATTGCGACGTCGCCGACGGGGACGAACAAGGGCGTGTACGGCGTTTCGCTCTCGCCGGACGGATGGGCAGGCGGGTTCGACGGGCGCGGGTACTTCACAGGCAATCTCGGCGTCGGCGACTCGCTCCCGCTCTATCCGCTGCACGTGAAGACGACCAGTCAGAACTCCACGATGATCGAATCGTCGGCCTCCCTGTATACGCGATTCGGCGTGAAGAACACGACGACCGGCGGGAAGACGTGGTACGTCGGAACGACGGGGTCGGGTGCTCTGCAAGGCGCCGGGAAATTCATGATCGGCGAAGGCGGCGCGATCAACCTGGTGTACCTCACGTCGCAGAACAACGGACTCGATCAGCGCATGGGTCTCGGTACATCCGCGCCCGGATTCCAGCTCGAACTCTCGCTGAACAGCGCGGCGAAGCCGACGAGCAGCTCGTGGACGATCACGTCGGACCGCCGTCTCAAGAAGAACATCCGCCCGATTGACGGCGCACTCGATCGGCTCATGCAGCTGCACGGCGTGACGTACCAATGGAAGAAGCCCGAGACGCAGGGGAACATGCGCGGCACGTACACCGGCATGATCGCGCAGGACGTGGAGAAGGTGTTCCCGGAGTGGGTGCAGACCGCGGACGACGGATACAAGCGTCTCACGGTGATCGGCTTCGAGGGACTCGCGGTGGAAGCGCTGCGCGACCTGCGCGCGGAGAAGGACGCGCAGATTGCCGCGCAGGCGGAGGAGATTGCGTCGCTCCGCGAGCGGCTCGCGCGCATGGAGTCCGCGATCGCCGCGCTCTCGACGCAGAGTCCGTATCGTGCGGCGTCACTGACGGGAGGGAAGTAGCCATGACGCGGCGATTCGTTCTCGCCGCGATCGTGTGCGCCTGCGCGCGCGCGGCGCACGCGCAGAGCGGCGGCGGCTACGACCTCTCGTGGAACACGATCGATGGCGGCGGCGGCAGCGGACCGACCGGCGGGGCGCTCACGCTCTCCTGCACGATCGGCCAGCCGGACGCGGGCTTCTTCACCGGCGGGGCGTTCACGCTCGGCGGCGGGTTCTGGAAAGGCGGTGGAAACGTGACGGCGGTGGGTGACGAACCGATCGCGCAGAGCACCCCGCGCGTCTTCGCACTGTATGCGCCCGCACCGAACCCGCTGCACGAGGCGACCACCGTGCGCTTCGATCTGCCGCGCGCGTCGCACGTGCGCGTACGCGTGTACGATACGCGCGGGGCCCTGGTGCACGAACTCGTGAACGACGCGATGGCGCCGGGCCGCTACGTCCGCACGTGGAACGCACGCGATGCAGCTTCGGGTGTCTACTTCCTGCGCGCGGACACGGAGACGGAGCGCGCGGAGCGGCGCATCGTGGTGATGCGGTAGCGCGCTGTCCGCGCACGCGCGCCGCACACAAGGGCCGGGCGGTGTGTCCACCGCCCGGCTCGTCGCTTACTCTCCGCCCGCCACCATCACGCGGTCGCGTCCCGCGGCTTTGCTGCGATAGAGCGCGCGATCCGCCGCGCGCATGACTTCCTCCGCCGTCGTTCCGTGCGACGGAAACGTCGCAAGCCCGATCGACACGGTCGCGCGCACGACAGGCTGGTGAAAGTCGCCGGGGAAACGCGTCTCCGCGAGACGTTCGCGGAGTTTCTCCGCGACGATGCTCGCGCCGTCCGCGTCGGTGTTCGGCAGGAACAGCGCGAACTCGTCGCCGCCAACGCGACCCACTTCGTCCGAGGCGCGCACGCACTCGCCGAGCACCTGCGCCACCGTCCGCAACACGCCGTCGCCGATCTGGTGACCGAAGCGGTCGTTGTGCTCCTTGAAGTTGTCCACGTCGACATACAGCACGGCGACCGGCAGCTTGCTGCGCAAACTCCGCGTGAGTTCCGCGCGCAGCTTCTCCAGAAAGTGCCGGTGATTCGACACGTCGGTGAGCGGGTCGCGCACGGTGCGCTCCTCGAGCTGACGCATGAGGCGCATGCGCTGCACGGCGACTCCGAGCTGGCCTGTAATCGCGTTGATCAACCGCAGGTGCTCCCGCGTGAGACCGCGCGGCTCCGCCGCCACGATGCGGAGTACGCCGAACGGCTTGCCGCCCGCCAGAATGGGAATGCACGCGTACGAACGCGCCGGCACGCCTTCGCCCGACGCGTCCTCGCGGCAACGGAAGTGCCGCTCGATGTCCGACACCACGAACGGCTGGCCCTGATTGAGCGCCCAGCATCCCCGCAGATCGGACAGCACGGTGGGGTGGCCGTCGGGTGGCGCGCCCTCCTGCCCGAGCGCGGAGCGCGAGGTGGTGAGCATCAACTGTCCGGTATCGTCGTCGATGAGGAACAACTGCACCTGCTGGCACGGGAGAAGGTCGCGCACCTGCAAGAGCACGTAGTCCACGATGTCTTCCTGCTTCTGCGCGCTGCCGAGGCGGTTCGAGATGTCGTAGAGCGCTTCCATGTCGCGTACGCGCGCTTCCGTCTCCGCGTAGATGCGCGCGTTCTGCGCGGCCACCGCCGCGTGATCGCAGATCGCCATGGCGAGCGCGATGTCCTGGTCCGAGACGTCCCGGAATCCATCGGCGCGGTCGACGCCGACCACGCCGATCACCGTGTCGCGCACGACGAGGGGCATGAGGATCATCGGTCCGAGGCTGAACTGCGCGATGATCTCCTTCGTCGTCCGCGGATCGGTGCGCGGGTCGGCGATGCGAATCGGGACGCCGTCGGTGAACAGTTGCTTCAGAATCGGCTGGCTGAGTGTCATGCGCCGCTGAAACGCCTCGCGCGTCATCGTCTCGCTCAGCCCGTGGAAGTACTCGGCGCGCAGCACGCCCTCCTGTTCGTCCTCGAGGAGGAAGATGCCGCATCGATCGGCCCCCAGAATGCGCACGACCTCCTCGCCGACCGCGCGCAGCACGCGGTTCACGCTGAGTGTCGTCGAGACCGTGCGCGAGATGCGCGAGATCGTCTCCGCGTAGTGGTGTTGGCGGCGCTCTGCTTCGTACATGCGCGCGTTCTCGATCGCGATCGCCAGGTTTTGCGCGAGCATCTGGCAGAGTTCCTTCTCGCGGTCGGTGAACGCCTTCACGTCGCCGACGCTGCTGAAGGAGACCGTGCCGATCGCCCGGTTGTGTCCGACGATCGGCACGATGAGCGCGGACCGAATGCCGACGCGCTCCATCCACGCGCGCTCATCCTCGCCGAGCGCATCGGTACGCATATCGGTGATCTCCACGACGCGCTGCGTGTGCAGCGCCAGCCGCGTGCGCGTAAACGTGGCGAGAGGGAACATGCGCCCGAGCGCATCGTCGCTCGTCACTTCGCCAGCCACGGCGCGGAGCGTGGCGGAGTCGCCGTCCTCCGCGAGCAGGATCGCGACGCGGTGCACGTTCGCAATGCGCCGGCCTTCTTCCGCCGCGTTTCGGAGGACTTGATCCAACTCCAAGGTCCGGTGCGTGGCGGTGTTCACGCGCTGGATCGTCTCCAATTCCGTCGTGCGCGCGTCAAGCGCGCGCGCGAGCGAATCGGAGCGCTCGCGTGCATCGAGCAATTCGTAGGCGGACGCGGCATGGTGCATGAGCGCGGTCACCAGCCCGACCGCGCGCGGCGGGATCGTGCGCACGGCGTGGGGTTCATCCGCGAGCAAGAGCCCGGTGATTCCCTGCGACGAGATGATCGGCGCCACCAAACCGGAGCGCAGTCCGAGCAACTGCACGATCGGCCCGGGGAGATACGGGCTCGTGAGCGCGTCATCGATCATGGCCGCGGATCGGCTGCGTTCGGCGTGCTCCAGGAGCATCGGGATGTCCGCGCGGGCGAGCGTCAAGCCGGAAGCGGGCGCGGGCGCCGCCGGCGAAATCGAACCCGCCAAGCGGAAGTCCGCATCCGCCGCCGGTGCGACGAACAACACGGCGCGCGAGCACCCGGTGATTGACGGCGCGGCGCGCAGGAGCGCCTGGGTCATCTCTGCGTGCGAGGCCGCGCTGCGCATGGCGCGGATGGCGTCGGCGAGCGCAGCGACGCGCCGCGCGTGATCCGCATCCTGCCGCAGCAAGCGCGCGCGTTCGACGAGCGCGGCGGCGGCGTCCGCGAATTGGCGCAGTCGGCCTTCCTCATCGTCTCCGAGCGCTGCATCGCCGCGCACGGCGACGCCCAGCGTGCCGATTTGTCCGAGGCCGGTGCGCAGCGGCACGGCGATCAACCGGGTGAGTGCCTGCTCGGTCGCCCAGAGGCGCAGCGGGTCGGGCAGGCGGGGATCGAAACTCAGCGTGCTTGCGAGTACGGCCTCCCCGACCATCGGCGACGAGACGGCCGTGTCCGGGAGACGCGGCGTGCGCACCGCGCGGCGTCGCGGATCGCCGGGCGCGATGGAATCCACGGTCACGGTGACGTCGTCCGCTTCCTCCCGCACGACGATCCACGCCACAGGCGCGTCCACCGCACGGAGCGTCACGTCCGCGATGCGCGAGTAGAGCATCGTCGGATCGCTGCTGCTCGCGACCAGGTCGTCGCTCTCGCCGAGTGCGTGAAGCGCGTCCAGCAAGCGCACGGTGCGAAAGCGCGACGGCTCCGACCCGATCATCGCGAGCGCGGTCGCGCGACCGTCCGTGTCGAGCAGCGGTGCGAGCGACCAGAGGAGCGTGACGGTGGCGCCGTCCGCGCCGCGCAACGTGAGCGGCACGTCCTCAATGGATGTGTGCAGGCTCCGCGCGAAGGCGTCTTCCGCCGCTTCCAAGTCGGTGACCAGCGATCGCAGGCTGACGCCGCCCGCGGGCACGCGCCGGTCGACTCCGAGGCGCGTGGACGCGGCGGGGTTCATCCACAGAATGTCGCCGCGATGCGACGCGACCATCGCCACCCGGTCGCACGCTTCGAGCACGTGTACCGCGGGCAAGGCGTCGGCCTCCGTCACGCCCGCGTGCCGCGCGAGCAGCGTGCGCAAGGAGACGTCCGGCGAGGGTGCAGCAAGAGATGAAGCCGCGGCGCGCGGGCGGGACGCGGCCCCGGTGGAATGCGTGGACATCGAGAGCCTCCGACGGTGCCTCCGAGCAACGGTCGTGGGGTAGGCCGCGCGTATGATCGGCACGAAGAGCCGCGGACTTTAGCAGTTTCTCGCGTGTGGAGTGGACTACGAACGAGCGACGGCCGCGGTGTTCTTTCCGCTGGTCTTGGCCGCGTAGAGAGCGGCGTCGGCACGTGCGAGCAACTCGGCCACGGACTCGGCGTGATCGGGCACGGCTGCGATGCCGCCGGAGAGCGTGAAGAGCGGGCTGTCGGACTGCGCGGCCAGTGACGTCGCGCGGCGCAGGATCTTGGTGAACACCGTACGGGCGCCCGCGGCCGGCGTGTCGGGAAGGAGCAGCGCAAACTCGTCGCCGCCGATGCGGGCGGCCAAGTCGGTCGCGCGCACGCTCGCGTCCAGCGCGCGTGCGAGGGTGACGAGCGCGCGATCCCCGCCGGGGTGGCCGTGCACGTCGTTGAGAGCTTTGAAGTCGTCGACGTCCAGCACGATCAAGCTGAGGGGTTGATGCGTGCGCCGCGCGCGCGCCATTTCCGTCGCGAGGCGCTCCTCGAACCGCCGGCGATTGGCGATGCCCGTGAGGGGATCGGTCACCGCGAGGGTCTGTACTTCCGCGAAAAGCGACGCGCGATGCAGCGCCGCGCCGAGATGTGACGCGAGAGCATCCACGACGCGCGTCTCGTCCAGGCCGAACGCCCGCGGCCGGTCGGCGTGCAGATGCACCATCGCGACGATGCGCCCGCCGGCATCGACGGGAACGCGCATGTGGGAAAGCGCTGTGGCGCATTCGGACGCATCGGAGGTATCGAAGCGCACGAGCGCGCGTGCGCCGTCTACGAGCGCGGTGAGACCTCGTTCGACGGCAGCGGCGATGTCCGCGGCAACATTGCTGCTGGCGATCTCGCGTGAGACGGCGAGGCACGCGGCGGCGATGTCGCGCTCGCGACACGCGCGCTGATGTGCGAGGGCGTGTCGTAGAGCGAGCGCGGCATGCCGCGCCACGGTGGCGAGTTGATCGGTCACCGTCGACGGAAGGCGGGTGCGCTGCTTTGTCCACACGAGAGCGGCAACGCCGATCGGCGTCTCGCCGGCGCGGAGTGGCAGCAGAACGGCGGAGCGCGCGGGGAGGGCGCTCAGCCACTCGCGCTCCGCGTCGGTCAGTCGCAGGTCGAGAATGTCGGCGGCGTCGGTGACGTGCGTGTGTGCGAGCGCGCGTGCGAGGTGTGGGAACGCGCGCGCCGCGAATCGCTGGCGGGTGTCCGTTTCCAGCACGCCGTCCCGGGCGACGAGAACGACGGCGCGATCGCACGCGGCAATGGATGCCGTCGCCTGTTCGATCGCCCTCACGACCTGCGACACGTCGAGCGTGTCGTGCAGGGCAAAGACGATCGGGTCGAAGAGTGGGCTGGGGTCCACTCGCATGCGATCCCGCCGCGCGAGCGGGCGCTGCGCGCGAGTGTGGATGGCAGTGCGCGTGCGATCCGTTCCGGACGCGGTCTGCGCCGATACGGTCTCCGTGCCCATCAAGACGCCTCCGTGCGTACCCTTGCGTCCATGGCCGCGAATCCATGCGGCCGTACAAGGGTGGCGGGACCCCCAGCCGGTTCGTGCTATCGGCTGCGGCGACGGCGGACTTGAGGAGGGATCACCCCGGGCGGGTGGCCGGGCCGCCGCGGACCGGCTCTAGGACCCGGTCCGCGACGGTGTGATGGTCACTTGCGGCTTCGGGGGAGCCGCAGCCTCGCGCAGATCCGCCCGCAGGATCTCGATGCGGTACTTCTTCTTCTTCGCCTGGAGCCATTCGTCGTAGCGGCGGCTCACGATTTCCTGCAACAGGTTGGCGCGGTCCTTTTCGAACGACGCGCCGCCGATCGTCGTGTGCTCGTCCACTCGGAAGATCACCGATCCCTGTGCGACGTTCAGCGTGTCGCTGACCTGGCCCTTCGAGAGTGCGAATGCCTTGTCCACGACGCGCGGCTCCTGTCCGAGGAACGGCACGAAGGCGTTCGTGCGGCTGAGCGGCCCGCTGTCCTTGAGCCCGCCGTACACCATCGCGACGGAGTCCAGCGACGCCCCCTCACGCAATTTCGCGCGCACAGCCGCGATGCGCGCGTTCAGCACCTCGCGCTTTTTCGCCGTCTGCGCGTCGGTCGTGACGAGGTTCTTGACCTCGAGGAACTCCGCCTGCTTCTCCGGGATCCGCTCCTTCGGCCGCACCACCACGTAGTGCGTGTTCTCCTTGTAGACCGGCGACCATTTCCCAATCCCGAGCGTCGCAATATCCGCGGACAGCCCTTGCACGAAGCCGAGTCCCGGCACGGGGTCGCTTGCGGCGAACTCGGTGGACGTCTTCACGCCGCTGTACGGCTGCGCGAGCGCGTCCGCGTTGCCGCCGCGCGCAAGGCTCTTCTGCGCCTCCGTCGCGGCCTTCCGCGCGAGCGAATCCCCACGCGCGCTCGCCAGCTGGAATCGAATGTCGGCACGTACGTCCGTGTACGGCTTCGTGCCGGCTTGCGTGTGTTCCTCCACCTTGATGATGTGGTAGCCGAACTGCGTCTTCACGAGCTGGCTCATCTGCCCCGGCGCGAGGGCGAACGCAGTGTCGTTGAACTCCGGCACCATTTGCCCGCGCGGGAAGAACCCCAGGTCGCCGCCGTTGCGCCCCGATCCCGGATCCTGCGACCACCGGCGCGCCATGTCCGCGAAGTCCGCGCCGCCGCGCAAGAGCGTGAGCAGCGAATCCGCGAGCGCGCGCGCCCGCGCGTCCGCCGCCGCGCCCAGCGTCGCCTCCGGCTTGATCAGGATGTGCCGCGCGCGCACCTGCTCGTCTTGCTTGTACGCGTCGAGATGGGTGTCGTAGTAGGCGCGTAGCTCCGCTTCCGTCATCACCACGGAGTCCGCGGGCGGGATCGGCACGGCGATGTAGTCGACGATGAACTTGGGTTTCGTCTTGTAGTCTGCCTTGTGCGACTCGAAGTACGCGCGTGCGTCCTCTTCGTCCTTGCGGCGCTTTTCTTCGAGAAGCAACTGGCCGACGCGCGAGGAGGCCTGCTCGTACGGCGGCACGTACGTCGTGTCGATCTGGTCGACGTGCCACACGACGGAGTGCGTGCCGAACGCGCGCGGTCCGAGAACCGCTCCAGGGGATGCTGTCACCGCGATGAGCAACGAGTCCACGAGCGGCGCGGGGAAGAGCGAGTCGACGGCGTTCGGCTTCGTGAACGACACCGTCTCCACGCGTCCGCCCGCGGAACGCGCAAGCCCTGGGACATCCTTGCCGCCGCGCCACCCCTCGACCACCTTGCGCAGGCGCTTGGCTGCCTCGGCGGCGCGCGCCTCGTTCGTCATGCGTTGCGCGACCAAAGCGCGCAGCGAGTCGGTGAGAGTGGTCGCTCCCATTTCCGCCGAGTGCGAGGCGAAGTACTTCTCCACGTCCGACGCCTTCGGGTCCTTGGCCTTGAGCGACGCGAGCGGGAGCACGACGCGCGTCACCGTGGTCTTCGGCTGCTGCAGGCGTGCGCGGTTGGTGGCGTAGAAGTCGGCGCGCTCCTTCTCCTGCACGGTCCGCTTCTTCTCGATGTCCGCCCGCCGCTTCACGTCGCCGGCGACCTGCGCGAAGGGTGGGAGCGACCGGGGTTGCCGCTCGGTGATCACGCCGACCACGACGGCGTGATCCGTCACGGAGGGGCCGATCACGCGGACCGTGGTATCGCTGTCCGCATGGGCCAGCATCGAAATCAACTCCGGCGTGCGGCCGAGGCCGGGCACGGTGGCGACCGGCGAGTCGAGGAGGCCCGTATCGGTCGTTCCGCCCCACGCCTTCGCGATGATCTCGAGCGGCGCGCCGCCGCGCAGCGAGTCGGCGATCGCCGCGCCGCGCGCGAGGTGCATTTCCTCGCGCGTGATGCGCAGGGAGTCGCCCACGTCCGGAAGCGGCATGCTGATGTACGCGAGGCGCAGCTTCGCCTTCTTCATGAACTGGTCCGGGTGCGCGGCGTAGTAGGCGCGCATCTCCTCGTCAGTGGCGTCCGCGCCGTCGAGTTGGATGTCGCGCAGGAGAAAGGGAAGGAACGAAAAACGCACTTGCTCGCTGCGCTGCGAGAACTCCGCGCGCAGTTGCGCCGCCGTCGGCGTGAAGCGCGCGCGCAGCGTCTCGTCCATCTTGGCGGTGCGCGCGATCGCCTGCACCTGCGGCAGCACCGCGAGGTAGTTCGATCCCGGAGATGTCTTGTACGCTTGGAACTTCACCTCGTCGAACTTGCCGTTCGTGAGAAAGAACGGGTCCTGCCGCAGAATGCGGTCCGTTTCGCGCTCCGTGAGCGGCAGCGATTGCGACTCGCGCTGGAGGACGACCCGCTTGATGAGT
Organism: uncultured bacterium; assembly: GCA_964514075.1. Lineage (GTDB taxonomy): Bacteria > Eisenbacteria > RBG-16-71-46 > CAZEPH01 > CAZEPH01 > CAZEPH01. The sequence goes on from CAZEPH010000004.1 coordinate 11,474, forward strand.
TCATCGAGGACATTCTTGTTCGCGACCTTCTTGAGTTCGTCGGTGAAGCCGTCGCCGAGTTGCTGGCGCAACTGCGCGAAGTACGGCCGCGCGATGCCGTCGAACTCCTCTTGCGTGATGGGCGTGCCGGCGACGCGCGCGATCGTCGGCGACGACGGGCGTGGGGGGGGAGGCGGCGTTTGTTGTTGCTGCTGCTGCTGTCGACTCGGCGGCGCCGTTTGCGCGACGACGATCGTCACGCCCAAGAGAATGCTTGCGAATGCCGCGCGTGCGGCGGTCGGCCAACGCCCCATGAGTCGCAGATGCCTCCAGAAAAACGTGGGTTTCACCGCAGTCACCCGGTGTCCGATCGATATGATCCGGCGGAGGGGCGGGCGCCCCAAACGGTGACGCGCGAGACGGAGGCGGGATGGTACGGTGCGCGATGCCGGCTGTAAAGGGCGGTGCGCGCGCCGGCTACTCAGCGTACAGCGCTTTGATCGCCCCCCATGTCGATGCTTCCACGGCGGTCGACGGCACGAACTTCTGCACGCGCGTCGTCACGACGTCGGAGACGTAGACGTTCTTCATCGCGTCCACCACGAGTCCATGCGGAAAGACGAATTGCCCGTCCCCGGATCCGAACGACCCAAACGCGTAGACGAACGTCCCGGACGACGTGAACTTCTGCACGCGTGCGTTGCCCGCGTCGAGAACCCAGATGTCGCCGTCCGCATCGACGTCGATTCCCGCGGGCGCGCTCAACTGGCCGTTGCCGGATCCGCTGGTGCCGAACTCGCCGAGATACGTGCCGTCGCTCGCGAAGTGCTGCACGCGGTTGTTCTGTTCGTCGGTGACCCAGAGCGTGCCGTCGGAGGCGACGTCGGCATCCGTCGGCAAGTTGAATTCCCCCGGTCCGGTGCCGAGCGTGCCCCATTGGCGCACGTACGTGCCCGCGTCGGTGTACTGCACGATCTTGTGTCCCGTGTGATCGACGACATACACGTCGCCCGACGGCGCGTGTGCGAGCGCAAAGCCGAAGACCATCTCACCCGGCGCCGTGCCGCAGGTGCCCCACTGCGACATGTACCCTCCGGTGGCGCCGAAGTGTGCGAGACGGCATCCCGCGCCTTCCACGGTGAACAGCGTGCCGTCGCCGGCGGCGGCGAGGCTGCGCGGGTCGGTCATGCCCATTGCGCCGCGCATGTTCCATGCGCCCTGGTAGACGCCCATCGCGGAGAAGTACTGGATGCGGTTGTTCCCGGAGTCCGCGACATAGATGCGATCGCCGGTCGGCGACGCTTCCAATCCCAGCGGGACCGAGAACTGCCCGACGCCGTTGCCGGACGATCCCCACGCGAACGCGAACACCGGCGGCGTCTGCGCGAATGCGACCGATGCGAGGAGCACGCCGCATACCGTCGCGGCGAGCCACTTGAAGGTGCCCATGGATGACTCCTCCCTTGTTCCGACGGGAGTCAACCAGATGCGCGGCGGAGTGAACAGCGGCCAAACGTCTACGTGAGAACGGCGGTGTCTCCGTCGTGCGGAACGGATGCCTGCCACGTCATCTCGGAGTCGATGCGGGTGCGGAGCGCCTGGGCCGCGTCCTCCTCCCCGTGCGTGACGAACACCTGCGACGGTTGATGGCGCGCCGTGTTCAACCACCGGACGAGACCGCTCGCGTCGGCGTGCGCGCTGAGTCCGTGAATCGTCTCGACGCGCGCGCGCACCGGGACGTCGTCGCCGAAGATGCGGACCGTGCGCGCGCCCTCTTGCAACGAACGCCCGCGCGTGCCCGCCGCTTGGAAGCCGACGAGCAGGATCGTGTTGCGCCCATCGGGGAGACGCTGCATCAGGTGGTGCAGGATGCGTCCGCCCGTCGCCATGCCGCTCGCGGAGATGACGATCGCAGGCCCGCGCACCTCGTTGATGCGTTGCGACTCCTCGCGTGAGCGCGCCACGCGGAACTCGCGCGGCTCGAGCGGCGAGTGATTCTCGCGCGTGAGACGGCGCATGTCGCCGTCGAAATCCTCGGGGTGCGCGACGTAGAGGTCGGTCGCGCTGATGGCCATCGGGCTGTCCACGAACGTGGGGACGTGCGGTATCCGGCCGTCGCGCTGCAGCGCGGCGAGGTGAAAGAGCAACTCTTGTGTGCGTCCGATCGCAAACGCGGGAACGACCAGCACACCGCGCCGCGCGAGCGCGTCGTCGATCACGCGCAGGAGTTGATTGCCGATGGGCTCGGGATCGTGCTCGCGATTGCCGTACGTCGACTCGACGACGACGTAGTCCGCTTCATCGATGGTCGCCGGGTCGGGGAGGATCGGTGCATCGTAGCGGCCGACATCCCCCGAGAACACGATGCGTCGCCCGCTCGCGTGCTCGATGTGCACGCTCGCGGATCCCAGGATGTGTCCGGCGCGACGAAACCGCACCGTGAGCCCGCGCCCCAGCGTGAGCGGTTGATCGTACGGCACCGCCGTCGCGCGGCGCGCTGCGAGTTCCGCCTCCGCCGCGGTGTAGAGTGGCTCCGCGGGCTTGTGCTTGGACGTGCCACGCTTGTTGTGATACGCGGCGTCTTCTTCCTGCAAGCGTCCGGAGTCGGGGAGCATGAGCTGCAGCAAGTCCACGGTGGCCGGCGTCGCGTAGATCGGACCGCCGTAGCCGTCGCGCGTGAAGCGCGGCACGTACCCCGTGTGATCGATGTGTGCGTGCGTGAGGAGCATCGCGTCGACGCTGCGTGGGTCGACGTCCAGCGGGCGCCAGTTGCGGAGCCGCTCGCTCTTGAGTCCTTGGTGCAGGCCGCAGTCGATGAGTAGGCGCGTGCCGTCGAGTTCGAGCAGGTACTTCGACCCGGTGACGGTGCCAGCCGCACCGAGAAAGCGAAGTCGGATCATGCGCGGCGCGCGCTCAGAACAACTCCAGCTCGGTCAGCAACGACTGGATGACGTACTTCACGCCGGGCGTCACGGCCTGCAATGGCGCGCGCGGAGGTCCGCCGTAGAAGCCCGTCATGTCCATCGCGGCTTTGAGCCCCGCGATGCCGAGTTTCGTCGGGATCGACCGGAAGAGGGCGAGCGAGCTGAGCTGCGTCTCGCGTGCTTCTTCCATCTTGCCAGCCTTGTAGGCCGCCATGATCTTGAGCGGCAAGGTCGGCGCGCAGTTGGAGATGGCCAGCATGCCACCCGACGCGCCGAGCACGAGGGCGGCGAGGAAGATGGGCGCATTGCCGACCAGCACGTGGAAATCGTGCGGCGCGCGGTACACCATCTCGCCGATCTGCGCTGCGTTCCCGCTCGAGTCCTTGATGCCCACGATGTTCGGATGCGCGCGCAGGTGCCGCGCCACCGCCTCGCTGATCGCGACGCCGGTGAATTGCGGCACGTTGTACATCATGATCGGGATCGGCGTCGCCTCCGCGACCTCGAGGAAGAACTTCGCGAGCACGTCTTCGGTCATCGCACCGCGGTAGTACGACGGCGTGAGCACGAGCGCGCCGTCCGCTCCCAGCTCCGCCGCTTCGCGCGTGCGCGCAATCGTGCCTTGTGTGGACTCCGCTCCCGTGCCGACCAGGAACACCTTGTTCTTCGGCACCGCCGCACGCATCGTGCGAATCACCGTCACGCGTTCGTCGCGGGTGAGCAGTGGCGTCTCACCGCTGGAACCCAGCGCGAGGTAGCCGGAGATCTCCTCGCCGTCGACGGTCTGCTTTTCCCACCGCTCGATGTTCGCTTCGAGCTTGTCGGGCGCGAGACGTCCGTCGTCGTTGAACGGCGTCGTCACCGGGACGAGGATCCCCGTCACGGCGAGATGCCGCTCGTGCGGATTGCGCGGCGGTTTGTCGCCGGAGCTGAACGTCGGTGCTTCGGGAATGGGGGCCATTGCGTTCCTTATCCGCGTGTCACCACGTTCAGGAGCCGTCCCGGAACGTAGATCGTCTTCACCGTCGTGCGGCCGTCGAGCGCGGCGCGCACTTTTTCGCTCGCGAGCGCGACGGTCGTGGCGTCGTCTTCGGCGATGTCTCGCGCGAGCGGGATCTTGTCGCGTACCTTGCCGTCCACCTGGACGACCAGTTCGAACGTGTCCTCTCTCGCCCACGCGGGGCTCCAGTGCGGGAGACGCTGCTCGTGAACCGATCCGCGCGCCACGGTGCGCGACCACAACTCCTCGGCGAGGTGCGGCGCGATGGGCGCGAGCAGGAGAAGCAGCCGCTCGAGCGCATCACGCACCACGCTCGGGGCTGCGTGCCCGTCGCGCGCGTCGGACACGCCCGTGACGTACACCATGAGCGCGCTCACCGCGGTGTTGAAGCGATACCGGTCGTAGTCTGCCAGCACCTTCTTCGTGGTCCGGTGCCCGAGGCCACGCAACTCCGCGTCCGCGCCGCCGAGGACGGCGTCCTCCGCGAGAGGCGCCGCGCCGGCCACATGGGGCCACGCTTCCAGCACCAGGTCCCACGCGCGGCTCAAGAAGCGGTGCACGCCGACGATGCTGCGCGGATTCCACACCACGTCCTGATCGAACGGCGCCATGAACAACTCGTACACGCGGAGCGTGTCGGCGCCGTAGTCCTCGACCACCGAGTCCGGCGTGATCACGTTGCCCTGCGACTTGGACATGCGCGCACCGTCCGGGGCGTGCACGACGCCCTGGTTGTACAAGCGCGTGAACGGCTCGCGAAAGTCCACGAGTCCGGCGTCGGCCATCACCTTGGTCCAGAAGCGCGCGTAGAGCAGGTGCATCACCGCGTGCTCGGCGCCGCCGACGTAGAGGTCGACGGGGAGCCAGTACTTCACGGCGGCCGGGTCGAACGCGCGCGTGCGTTCGTTCGGTGACGCGAAGCGCAGGAAGTACCACGACGAGCATGCGAAGCCGCCCATCGTGTCCGTCTCGCGCTCGGCGGGACCGCCGCACGTCGGGCACGTCGTGTTCACGAACGACGGAATCGCCGCGAGCGGAGAGCGGCCCGTGCCCGAGGGCTTGTAGTTCTGCACGTCGGGCAGGAGCACCGGCAGCTGATCCTCCGGCACCGGCTGCTCCCCGCACGTTGCGCAGTACACGATGGGGATCGGTGCGCCCCAATAGCGCTGGCGCGAGATCAGCCAATCGCGGATGCGATACTGCACGCGCCGCTCTCCGATGCCGCGCACGTCCATGTCCGCCGCGATTTGCTCCCACGCGTCGGCGCTGTTCATGCCGGAGTACACGCCGGAGTCCATCATCTCGCCGTCGCCGACGAACGCGGCGGGAAGCGCAGTGCCCGGGTTGTAGTCCGGCGGGCGGATCACCACGCGAATCGGGAGTTCGTAGCGCTGTGCGAAGTCGAAGTCGCGCTCGTCGTGGGCGGGCACGGCCATCACGGCACCGGTGCCGTACGTGGAGAGCACGTAGTCGGCGAGGTACAGCGGCACGGCGTGTCCGTTCATCGGGTTGATCGCGTGCGCGCCCGTGAACACGCCGTCGCGCACGCGCTCCGCCGAGACCCGATCCATGTCGCTCTTGCGGCTCGCGGCGGCGCGGTACGCGCGCACCTCGTCGCGGTGCGAGGGTGCGGTGACCACGTCCACCAGCGGATGCTCCGGCGCCATCACGGCGAACGTCATGCCGAACACCGTGTCGACGCGCGTCGTGAACACGCGCAACGACTCCGCCGGATGCTCGCGAATCGCCATCGCGAACTCGACGCCTTCGCTGCGTCCGATCCAGTTGCGCTGCATCAGCGTGATGCGTTCGGGCCAGTCCACGGAGTCCAAGCCCGAGAGCAATTCGTCCGCGTACGCGGTGATGCGGAAGAACCACTGCGGCATGCCACGCTTCTCGACCTGCGAGCCGCAGCGCCAGCATTTGCCCTCGGAGACTTCTTCGTTCGCGAGCACCGTCTGGCACGACGGGCACCAGTTCGCCGGCGCTTCGCTGCGATACGCGAGCCCGCGCTTGTAGAGGAGCAGGAAGAACCACTGCGTCCACTTGTAGTAGTCCGGGTGCGAGGAGTTGATCTCGCGCTCCCAGTCGTACGACGTACCGATCAGCCGCAATTGGCGCTTGTAGTTCGCGACGTACTTCGCCGTGGTTTCCGTCGGGTGCACGCCGCGGTTGATCGCTTCGTTCTCCGCGGGCAGGCCGAACGCGTCCCATCCCATCGGGTGCAGCACGCTCACACCCTTCATGCGCGCCACACGCGAGATCACGTCGGTCGGGACGTAGTTGTGGCAGTGGCCGACGCTGAGCCCCGCGCCCGAGGGGTACGGGAAGAAGTCGAGGCAGTAGAACTTCGGGCGCGCGGCATCGGCGGGCGGCGTGCGGTAGAGACCGCTCGACTCCCACTTCTCCTGCCACGTCGATTCAAAAGCGTGTGGATCGTAGCGTTCGGCCATGCGTCCTCTGTTGCGTGTGCGTCGTGCGGGAGCACGAAGTTGGCCGACCAGACTAGCAAGGGTGCAGGCAAGGGGCAACCAGCACAACCATGCCGGGAACCACCGGGTCTCATTGCGCACTCTCACGTCCCGCATGCCGGACGAACGAGTACCGCCGGGGATTCAGAACGCTGGCGAGCGATTGCCGCACGCGATAGTATCTCGCCCGGCACGATCCCCATTTGAAGGAGGAGTAGGAATGAAGAAGATCGTATCCACTGCGAGCCTCGCGTTCGTGTTGGCGAGTGCACTCGTCATTGCCGGATGTGGCAAGAAGACGGAGACGGAATCGATGCCGCCGGCTGAAGCGCCTCCGGCCGACACGGGCATGAGCGCGCCGGTGGACACCACGACGCACTCGGACATGGCGCCGGCGCCCGAGGAGCAACCGGCTCCGAAGACCGTCGCGACAGCACCCGCCAAGAAGCCCGTCGTAAAGGCTCCCGTGAAGAAGACGCCGGCCGTTCCGGTGGCGGACACGAAGAAGGCGCCGACCATGGTGCCGGCGGGCACGCCGGTGTCGGTCACGCTCTCGAGCGAGATCTCCACGAAGACGGCGGCCGAAGGCGACAAGTGGACCGGCGTCGTTGCGAGCGACGTAGTCGTGGACGGCGAAACCGTGTTCCCGAAGGGATCGCGCGTGGAAGGTCACGTGGTCCTTGCGGAACGCGCGGGCAAGTCGAGCGGCAAGTCGCAACTGCAACTCGCATATGACCGCATCATCGTTCACGGCGACGCAACGGAGATCAAGTCGGTCGGCGAGAAGATCGCGGGCGACGGATCGACGGGCGGTGACTTGAAGCGCATCGGCGGCGGCGCGGCAGCGGGCGCGGTGGTCGGTGGAATCCTCGGCGGCAAGGGCGGTGCGGCGAAGGGCGCGGTCGTCGGTGGCGCGGCGGGTACGGCGGCGAGCTTGCTCAAGCGCGCGCCGGACGTCACGCTGACCGCGGGATCGGAGTTGCAGGTGCGACTCGATCGTCCGGTGCCGGTGGGCGGCTCGACGCCGGAGGCCGTGTCGAAGTAATCGCAGTGCACGACGTAGAGTGACGGACGCGCGCCGCCGGTGATTCTTCCCGGCGGCGCGATCGTTTGTTTCGCCCGGAGCAGACCTCGGGTATGATCCAACGCTCCTATGGACCCCTTTCGCCCGGATCGTAAGATCGAACTGCCGCACGACGTCGTGGTCGCTATTCGCAAGCGCGACCTCGCCGCACTCGAAGCCGACTGGCTCGCCCGTCTCGACGCATCCACGCTCGACATTCCGCTCTTGCTGACGATCGCCGGGGAGACGGTACGTGTGCACGAGCCCAAGCGCGCGGCCGACCTCCTCGAACTGCTCGCGGATGCCTGCAGCGAGCGCGATGACCACGAGAGCCTGGCGCGCGTGCAGCGCGCGCTGGCGGTGCTCCGCCCGAACAATCACAAGCTGGGTGCGGCCATCGAAGACACCCTGCGCAGGCTTCATGGCGGTGAGCCGGGGTTCGCGGAACTCCTCGCGCACGCGGCGCTGCCGACAACCGACAACATCCCAGAGGCGCTCGCCGTGCTCGATACGTGGCGGAGTTTTCCCCCGAAGCAAGGCATCGTGAGCGACACGCGCGGCTCGGGCCGCATTCGCGAGGCGCATCCCGACACAGGCACGCTTGTGGTCGACTTCGAGGTGGAGAAGGGCGTGACCATGAAGGTCGATGCCGTGCGCCGGCTGCTGCAGCGTCTGCCCGACGGACATTTCCTCCTGCGGCGCGTGGACGATCCGGACTTCAAGCAGAACGTGCTCGCGAAACCAGGCGAGGCGACCGCAGCGTTCTTGCAAAGCGTTGCTCGCCCCGCGCCGGTGCTCGAGATCAAGCACGCGATGCGCGGCGCGATCCCCGACGACAAGTGGGCGAAGTGGTGGACGGCCGCCCGCAAGAACTCGGCGGTGAAGCAGCACGAGGACAAGATGTACGTGTGGGTGGATCCCGCCTCGGCTCTCCCGATGGCGGAGGTGAACGCGGCGGCACTCGACGCGCGCGCAGCGCTTGTGGAAGCGCGTGCGCGCATCAAGAAGAAGCAGGACGTGGGCGACGACCTGCTGGAGGCCTTGATCGGCCACGCGCGCGAGGCGGTCGTCGCGGGCGAAGCCGGCCTCGCGTTTGAACTGGCGGATGTTGTCGAACGGGGCGCGGCACAGTGGGCCGAGCGGTTGACGCACCGCGCGCCCGACGTCATCGCACAGCACGATCCCGTGGACGTGATCGGCGCGATCGAAGACCGCACCGCGCGCGAAACGGCCATCGAGCACCTGCGGCGCCAGCGCGACGACTGGTCCGCGCACGTCATCTCGCTGTTCATGGTGGAGGACGATGCGCGCACGCTCGCCGTGTACGAGAGGGCGCTGCGCGCGCACGCGCCGGAGGAGATGCGCCGACTCGCGCAGCAGATTCTGCGCACACCGCGCCGCAATCCACGCGCCTTCATTTGGATGGTGAAGCAGGCCGCGAACACCGACGAACTGCGCGACCTGCTCACGCCGGGCGTCCTCACGACGGTGCTCGACGGGTTGGCGGACGACACATTCCGCACGCATCGCACCACGCTCAAGCAACTGCTGGACGCGCGGGCCTTCACGACCGCCGTATACGAGCGGGCCACGCCCGAGGACGCGAAGCGCATTCGCACGGCGATCGATCGTGCGGCAGGCTTGGAGGAGTATCGCCGCACGCCGCTGGTCGACGAACTGCTCGCCCATTTTCCGTCGGTCACCACCGCTCCGCAGGTCGAAGTGATCTTCGTCACGCGCGAGGCCGCGGACCGGCGCCGCCAGGAGTTGGAGACGATCACCTCGGTGCAGATTCCCGCGGCGGCCGCGGCGCTCGGCAAAGCGGCAGCGCTCGGCGATCTCAAAGAGAATCACGATTACAAGGCCGCACGCGAGAAGCACGAGAACCTGACGTCGCGCGCGCAGTCGCTGCTCGACGAGTTGGCACGCGTGCGCGTCATCGAGCCGGAACACATCGAGACGACCCGTGTGGCGATCGGTACGCGCGTGCGGCTCGAAGGTCCGAACGGCGACGTGCGGCTGGTTTCGCTGCTCGGGCCGTGGGACACGCGGCTCGAGGAGAACATCTACTCGTACCTCTCGCCACTGGGGCAGGCCCTGCTCGGGCAGACGGTCGGCGCCCGCGTGACGGTGTTCGACGCGGAGCACACGATTCGTGAGATCGAACGAGCGATCTAGCGCGTTCCGGCCGATAACCGCCTCGTCGTGAAATCACTCACTCTCGCCGCCCGCACCTTCCTCACGGAACGTCTTCGCGAGGGCGCGCGCTTTCGCCGCGTTCTCGCCGAACTCGAAGACCACGCGACGTGGGACGCCGTGCGCATTCGCACGTACCAATTCGATGCGCTCGCGCGCGTGTTCGCGTGGTGCGCCGACGTGCCGTACTACCACGGCCGGCTCACCTCGGCCGACCTCGCTCAGCAACCGTTTCTCGACAAGGAGACAGTGCGCGCGCACAACGAGGCGTTCCGCTCGCGCGCGTGGGCCGGACGATTCGCGCGTCGCGGCTACACCAGCGGAAGCACGGGCACGCCGCTCGTGTGCTATCGCGACGCGGCGGCCATCACGTTCGAGAACGCGGCGCTGTGGCGCATGTACCGGTGGGCGGGCGTGAGGCTCGATGATCGCCGTGCCGTGATGCGCGGGGACCTCGTGGTGCCCGTCGTGCAGGGAGAACCGCCGTTCTGGGCGCAGGCGTCGCCCCGCATCCTGATGCTCTCGAGCTATCACCTCGCGTCGCACACGTACGCGGCCTATGCGGGCGCGTTGCGGGCCTTTGCCCCCGCGGCGCTGCAGGCCTATCCGTCGAGTGCCGCCCTCCTCGCGCACTGGCTGATCGAACGCGGCGAGACGATCCCGCTCAAAGCGGTCATCACGAGCAGCGAGACGCTGCTCGACGATCAGCGCGACGCGATCGAACGCGCGTTCGCCTGCCCGGTCATCGACTACTACGGCACGGCGGAACGCACGGCACTGATCGCCCGCTGCGAGCGTGGTGCGTATCACGCGTGCTGGGACTACGGCGTGACGGAATTCGTGGACGACGAGATCGTCGGCACGCCGCTCTTCAATAGGGCGATGCCGCTCCTGCGCTACCGCAGCGGCGACACGATCGAGGCCGGCGTGTCTGGCGAGCGCTGTCCGTGCGCGCGGTCGTTCCCCGTGGTGGGACGTCCGCTTGGCCGGCGCGACGTGTACATCCTCACGCCGGACGGCCGGCACATCGGGCGCATGGATCACGTGTTCAAGGGCACGCAGCACATTCGTGAAGCGCAGATCGTGCAGCGCGCGCTCGATTGCCTCGTGATCCGCGTCGTGCCGGAGGGCGCGGCGTTCGACGAGCGCGATCGCGCCGCGCTCGTCGCGAACACCCGTGCGCGGGTCGGGCCGGACATGCGCATCGACGTGGAGACCGTCGAGAACATCGCGCGCGGTCCGCGCGGAAAATTCGCGGCCATCGTGTCGGACCTGCCGGCGTCACTGAACGGCGTGCTACGATAACGGGCGAGATGAGAGTGAACGAGACATGTGCGGCATCGTAGGCGTCGTCAAACTGCGCGCGGATGCAGACTGGGGCATGACGCCCGAGTTGGCGACGCGCATGGTGCACA
>CAZEPH010000005.1:0-22155 GCA_964514075.1 uncultured bacterium
CTCTCGACGTCCGCGGGTTTTGCGGGGAACAACGCGGCGATCGTGATCACGTCGCCCGACGGGCCGCGCGAGGGTTTCGCGTTGTGGTCGGTGGATCACGTGGAACTGGCGGGCACGCCGCACGTGGACGTGGCATGAACGAGTCCGTCGTCGTCACCGGCATCGGCATCTACACGAGCGTCGGCAACGGGCTCGACGGCTTTGCCGACGCGATCATCGCGGGGAAGAGCGGGCTCTCGCCGATCAGCGATTTCGATCCCGCGCCGACGCGCGCGCGGCGCGCGGGCATCATCACAGACCTGGCGGCCACGCCGGTGCCTCCGACGCCGCGCGAACTCGGCAACTCGATCACGCAACTGATGCGCAAGATGGATCGCGTGACGAAACTGTCCGTGCTCGCGGCGACGCAAGCGCGACTCGACGCGGGCATCGACCTGGACGCCGTGAGTCCCACGCGCATCGGCATCGTGCTTGGCACCGCGTTCGACGGCCTGGTGACGATCGAGGAGTACTATCGCGCGGTCGTGACGAAGGGCGCCAAGCACGCGAGCCCGACGCTCTTCCCGTACACGTTGCCCAACTCGATCAACGGCGCGGTCTCGATTCACATGGGCATCAAGGGCGTGAACTCGTCGCTCGCGACGGGCGCGGTGAGCGGGCTCGCCTCCGTGGGCTATGCACTCGACTTGCTGCGCGCGAACCGCGCGGACTACGTGCTCGCCGGCGGCGCGGACATCTTCGGCGAACCTCTCTTGCGCGTGATGGATTTCCTCGGCCTCGTCTCGCCGTCGCGGTGGATGAACGGCAACACGAGCGAGAGCGCCGCGCCCTTCGGCGCCGGCCGGAGCGGATTCGTGATGGGCGAGAGCGGCGCGTTCGTCGTGATGGAGCGGCGCGCGCACGCCCAGGCACGCGGCGCGCGCATCCACGCGGAGCTCGCGGGCTACTGCAACACGTTCGACGCGTACCGCACCGCGGAGCACGATCCGTCGGGACGCGGAGTGCAGCGCGCGATCGACGGTGCGCTCGCGGACGCAGGCCGCGCCGCGCGCGACGTGGACTACGTCGCCGCATCCGCGAACTCCTCGGTGGCGGGCGATCTTGCGGAAGCGCGCGGCATTGTCGCGGCGCTGGGCGACGCAACGCCCGTCTCGAGCGTGAAGGGTCTCACCGGCGAGACGTTCTCCGCCGGCGGCGTCGTGTCGCTCGTGCAAGCCATCGCCGCGATCCAGCGCGGGACGATTCCGCCGAACGGCGCCGCGCCGGGCGCGGACATCCCGCTACGTCACGTTCCACACGCGGCCGCGGAATCGCGCGCCGTGCGCGTCGCGCTCGCAAACAGCGTCTGCTACACCGGGAACAACGCGAGCGCCGTCGTCGTCGCGCCGTGAAGATCCTCGCCAACATCGCAGGGGTCGATCGGAGCTGGCCTCTGACCGGGGACCGCCTCACGATCGGACGCGGCTCGGAGAACGACGTGTGCCTCGCCGATCCGCGCGTCTCCAAGTTGCACGCTCACTGCGAGCGCGAGGGCGACGTGTGGCGCGTGCGCGATGCGCAGAGCCGCAACGGCACACGCGTCAACGGGACGGACGCCACAGCTCCGGTCGCGATCCACGAGGGCGACACGATCGAGTTCGGCGCCGTCGCCGTGCAAATCGTGGCGGACGACGCGCGCGCGGGTGTCGTCTCCACGTCCGCGGACGACAGCCGCTGGAGTTCGTCGCTCCAGATTCGCGCCGCGGATCTCCTGCACGAGTCGGACATCGTCACGCGCGACAGTGCGCGCCTCGTCCAGCTGCTCGCCGACGCCGGACGCTTGCTCGTTCTCCCGCGTCCGCTCACCGAGCTGTGCGAGGACCTGCTCGTGTTCGTGGAGAAGGCGGTCCCCGCGAACCGTCTCGTGCTGCTCTTGCGCGACTCTGCCGACGCGGAGCCGGTGCAAATCGCCGCGCGGCAGAAGGGCGGTAGCGCGCGCGAGCCGCTGGCCCTCTCGCACACGATCATGCAGACCGTGCTCGACGACTGCGCCGCGGTGATCACCGCCGACGCGCAGGCCGACGAGCGGTTTCGCGCGCACATGAGCATCATCTCGCAGGGTATTGTGTCCGCGATGGCCGTGCCGCTCTTCGACAACGAGCGCGTGCTCGGCTTGCTCTACGCGGACAGCACGAGCCTCGCAACGGTGTACCGCCGCGAAGACCTCGAAGTCTTCACCCTGCTCGCCAACATGGCGGCGGTGAAGATCACCAACGCACGACTGCTCGAGGCAGAACGCGCGCGCGCGCGATTGGCGATGGAGGTGGCGACGGCGACGCGCATTCAACGCGGCCTCCTCCCGCGGAGCGCGCCGGTTCTGAGCGGGCTCGACGCGAGCGCCGTGCTCGAACCCTGCTACGAAGTCGGTGGCGACTTGTACGACCTCGCCGTGCGTGCGGATGGGCAACTCGTCGTGGCGCTCGGCGACGTGTCCGGCAAGGGTGTGGGCGCCGCCCTCCTGATGTCGTCCGTTCTCTCCTCCGCGCGCGTGCTCTACGACGCGTGCGATGATCCCGCCCAGCTCGCCACGCGCCTCAATGCGGTGATGACCGAGAGCACCGAGTCCGCGCACTTCGTCACGTTGTTCGTCGGATACATCGACCCGAGTACCGGCGCGCTGCACTACGTGAACGCCGGACACAACGCGCCGTACGTCGTGACCTCCGGCACGGTGCGCGAACTCGAAGCCACGGACCCTCCGGTCGCCGTGTTGGACGGCCACACGTTCACGCCCGCGCAGATCACTCTCGCGAGCGGCGACCTCTTCGCTGTGTTCAGCGACGGCATCCCGGAGGCGATGCAGGGCGGCGAATTCTTCGGGGACGACCGTGTGCGCGAGACGATCGTCTCCGCCGCGGCCGCCACCGCAACAGCCGCGGAGGCGCGCGACGCGATCATGCGCGCGCTGAACGCGTTTCTGGGCGACGCGCCGCGCGGCGACGACGTGACGTTGGTGGTGGTGCGGCGCGCCTAACCCGGGACCGCGGCCGCCTGCGAGCGTCGGCGGTGCGCGAAGAGCACCATCGCATACCAGGAGAGCAACACGAGCAGCGACAAGTCCGCGCACTCCCGCGCGGCGGCGACGTTGAAGGTGAGACGCGCCTCCGTCCGCAAGAAACGCGGCGTGCGCTGCAGGCGGAACACGTCGCGTCCGTCGGGCAGCGACACGATGTACGCCTGTCGGAAGAACCCCTCGACGCGGTACGTGTACGTGCGCCCCGACGCGCACGCGATGCGCCCGCCGCGCGCGAGAAAGCGGTGCTCGAAAACGGCCGCTGTTTCACCGCGCGCGTTCAGGGCGCGTGGGTCGGACCAGAACCACGCGGGGTGCGTGAAGGCCCACTGCCCGTCCGCCGTGCGTCCCTGTCCGCGATAGCGCCACTGCGTGCACGCCAACTCCGCGCACACGCGATCGTCCGCCTGCAGCATATACGTGCGACGCGCGACGCCCGGCTGTCGCCACTGCAGTTCGCGGTCGAGCAGGTTCGAGAGCGGGGTCATCGACATGCGGCCACCATTCCGCCGCCCGCGCGCGCTGTCAAGCCGCGACGCTTGACGCCACGCGCGTGCGCCCAAAGAATCCCGCTCCATGCGCGATCACTCCCGCGACGTTCTTGTTGCCGGTGCACTCGCCGTGCTGTTCGGCGCGGTGTTCCTCGCGACCTCCGCGCCGTCGCTCCTCTGGTCCGACGCGGCGGAACTGCAAACCGCGGCGCTCACGGGCGGCATCGCGCATCCGCCCGGGTATCCGCTCTTCGTGATGCTCGGTCGTGTGTTCGGTTCGATTCCGCTCGGCGAACCGGCGCGCCGCATCACCGTGATGAGCGCGCTGCTCGGAGCGCTGTGCGTGGCGTGCGTCTATCTGCTCGCGCGCACGCACGTGCGAGCCTGCGGCGCGGCGCTCGCCGCGGCGATTCTCTACGGCACGAGCTTCACGTTCTGGTGGTCCGCGATCGGGCCCGAGGTGTACACGCTCGCCGTGTTGCTGTACCTGTTCGCGGTCGGGCGATGCGCGGTGGCGTATCGCACGCCGACGGGCGGAACGTGCTTCGTCGCGGCCGTGTGCTGCGGGCTCGCGCTCGTCGGGCATCTCACCTTCGCACCGGCCGTACTCGTTCTCGGGTGCGTCCTCCTGCTGCGCAGTGCGCGCCACGGTCCCGCGCTCGTCGCGGGGCTGCTCGTCGGCCTGTCACCGTACGCGTACATCCCGCTCGCCGATCACGCGGGCGTCGCATTCAACTACCTGCGCTACACGATCGAGCCGAACGCGGGGCAGTTCGGTCTCACGCCGGCCACCTTCGATGCGCCGTGGGAGCGCCTCGCGTACATGTTCGTCGGGCACGACTCGAATCCCGGCTACACGTGGGCGCCGCGCGCTCTCGCCGGCAACGCAATCCACGCCTGCATCGTGCTCTTTGCGTTCGAACTTGGACCGCTCGCCCTGCCGTTCGTCATTGCCGGCGCCGCGCGCGCCCGCGCCGTTCTCCCGCGACTCGTGCTCGGGACGGCCGCGGCCTCGTTCGTCTTCGCCGTGCTCAACGACTCCGACCGCCTGCGTCCGATCTTTCTCCTTCCGTGCACGCTGTCCTGCGCGCTGTTGTGCGCGCTCGGCCTGGACGCGCTGCGCGTGCGCCGCACGGCGATGGTCGCACTCGTCGCCGCGATGATCGCCGCGCCGCACGTCGTGCGCGTCGCCGCCGCGCCGCGGGGCATCGCCGGCCATCGCATGACGGTGAAGGATCCGCCCGCCGTCGAATCGCTCATCCCGTCGCTGCGTTGGTTCGACTGGCCGCGTGCGTACGGCGAACGCGTGTTCGCTCTCGCGCCACCTGGCTCGATGGTGATTGGCAAGTGGAAGGAGATCACGATCCTCATGTACCTGCAGAGCGTGGACGGCCTGCGGCGCGACGTTACACTCGAACCGTACGATGCGGCGCATCGCGTGCGTCTGCTGCGCTGGCAGGACACACACGACCTCCGCGAGCATCCGTTCGTGTTGCTGACGCGCACGCCGGAACTTGCACGCGAGTTCGCCGATGCGGACTCGGTGCGCGTGGACGAGCGGTATCATCTCTACGTGAAGCGCACGTCCGTCGACTAGCCGAGAACCATCTTCACCGCTGCGAGCGCGAGCACTGCAGCCAACACGCGGCGCAACGTCGCCGACGCAAACCGCCGGCTGCCCAGTCCCGACCCGATCACGCCGCCCGCGCCGACGCACACGAGCCACACCGCAATCCCGCTCGGCACCGATGCGAGGCTTGCGAAGCGTCCCGCCAACCCGCTGAGCGAGTTCGCCAGAATGAACGCGGACGACACGGCGGCCGTCGTCTTGGGTGTGGCCCATCGCGCAAAGAGGATAACGGGACTCAAGAAGATGCCGCCGCCCACGCCGGTGGATCCGGAGAGAAACCCGATCGCCGCACCGCACGCGAGCGCCACCGGCACGGGCGCCGAACGCGCCGCGCCGAGCGAGCGTTCGTGCGCACCTTCCCACCACATGCGCACCGCAGCGTACGCCAGCGCGGCGCCCACCACGTACGAATACACACGCGGATCGAGCGTCAGCGCGCCGCCGAGAAACGCCAGCGGCACCGAGCCGAGAGCAAAGGGCCAGAACGTGCGCCACGCAAAATGTCCCGCGCGCGCAAAGCGGAACGTCGTGATGCTCGCGACGAGTACGTTCAGAGCAAGCGCGGTCGGCTTCATTTGCGCCGGCGCCATCTCGAACAAGGCCATCACCGCGAGATACGCGGACGCCCCGGCGTGCCCGACGGACGAGTAGAGCGCCGCGGCGACAAAAAAGAGCGCGCCGAGCGCGAAGGTCTCCGGAGAGTGGGCCATGGCCCGGCAGTGAAGCGGTCGCGCGTGGACCCGTCAACGCAAGAATATCTGTTGACCAAACCGCCAGAATGTCGAAAATGATATGGTATTCAAACCACATTGCCTAATAGGATTCGGCGGGTATAGCAGCCATGCTTGATGCAATCGACGCGCACATCCTCGACCTCCTCCAGACGGACGGCAAGGCCCCGCTCGCGCAGCTCGCGAAGTCGGTGGGCCTTTCCACGCCGGCGGTGCACGAGCGCATCCGCAAGCTGGAGCACGCGGGTGTGATCAGCGGCTACGCGGCGCGCATCGCGCCGGAAAAGGTGGGCGCGGGCGTGACGGCATTCGTCGAGGTGTACGTCGAGCACCCGCGACAGGAGGCACCGTTCATCAAAGCGATGACACGCGTCAGCGAAGTGCAGGAAGTGCACCATGTCACCGGCGAGTCATCGCTCATGCTGAAGGTGCGCACGGCCAGCATCGACAGCTTGCGCACGCTGCTCTTGGAACGCATCAACGCGCTGCCGGGTGTGCGACAGACGCGCACGAGCATCGTGCTCGCGACGGCAAAGGAAGACACGCGGGTGTCGCTCGCCGCGCTCGAGGCGCAGCGCGCCGCATCCACCAACGGTCACGGCGCTCCCGCGAAGCGGAGCGCGACACGCCGGCGCAGCCGGACGTAAGACGCAAGGAGACCAGCCATGACGACCAAGACGATGACGCCCCCCGTGACACCGGCGACCGTGCACGACGTGCTCGGCCACACGATCCTCGCCGACGGCTTCGACATGGTCGTCGACCTGGAGAAGAGCAGCGGCGTGCGCCTGTGGGACGCGCGCAATAACCGCTGGCTGATCGACCTGTTCTCGTACTTCGCCACCGCGCCGCTGGGCGCGAATCACCCGAAGGTGACGGAGCCGGCGTTCGCGCAGAAGATCGGCCGCATCGCGCTGCACAACCCGACCAACTCCGACATCTACACGGTGGAGATGGCGGAGTTCGTCGACGCGTTCCGCCGCCTCGCGATGCCGGAGTACATGAAGCACGCCTTCTTCGTCGCGGGCGGAACGCTCGGCGTCGAGAACGCGCTCAAGGCCGCGTTCGACTGGAAGGTGAAGAAGAACCGCACGGCGGGACGCTGTGCCGCGGACGGCGAACTGGGCACGCGCGTGCTGCACCTGCGCGAGGCGTTCCACGGACGGAGCGGCTACACGATGTCGCTCACGAACACGGCCGACCCGCGGAAGTACGCGCTCTTTCCGAAGTTTGACTGGCCGCGCGTCACGAATCCGAAGATGACGTTCCCGCAGACGCCCGCGAACATCGAGGCGGTGCAGAAGCTCGAACGGCAAGCGATCGACGAAATGAAAGCTGCGTTCGCCACGTACGCGCACGACATCGCAGCGATCATCATCGAGCCGATTCAGGGCGAGGGCGGCGACAACCACTTCCGTCCGGAGTTCTTCCGCGCGCTGCGCCAGCTCGCCGACGAAAACGAGACGATGCTCATCGCCGACGAAGTGCAAACGGGCATGGGCCTCACCGGCACCATGTGGGCGATCGACCACATGGGCGTGCAGCCCGACATGATCGCGTTCGGCAAGAAGACGCAGGTGTGCGGATTCATGAGCGGCGCGCGCATCGACGACGTCGAGGACAACGTGTTCCGCCAATCGAGCCGGCTCAACTCGACGTGGGGCGGCACCCTGGTGGACATGGTGCGCTGCCAGCGCTACCTCGAGATCATCCACGACGACAACGTGCTGGAAAACGTGCGCACGACCGGCGCGTATCTGCTGGAGCAGTTGCAGAAGCTCGCAGGAGACTTCCCGGCACTCATCACGAACGCGCGCGGCCGCGGCCTCATGTGCGCGTTCAGCCTGCAGGACGGCCCGACACGCGACGCGATGACCGACAAGCTGTACGACGGCGGTCTCGTGCTGCTCGCGTCCGGAACCACGTCGATCCGCTTCCGTCCGCCGCTCACGATCACGCGCGCGGAGGTGGACGAGGCGATGTCGGTCGTGCGTCGTGTGGCCGAGGGTATGGCGAAGGCGTAGACCGGACGCACGGCGCCGAGTAGAGTGCGCGCCGTGCGGTCCATGAATCCCCTGCGTCTGCGCCTCCCGGCGTGGGCGCTTCTCGTCCCGCTTGTCTACGCGCCGGCGTTCGCCATCGGCGATCGTCCGTCGGCTGCGGCATATCTGGCGATCGCGGGCGCCGTCGCTCTGGCGGCGGCGTCCGTTTTCTTGGCCGCGCGCACGCAGGTGATCGAACACGCCGCCGACGTGCTGAGCGCACTCGCCCCCATCGCTTTGCTCCTAATGATCGTCGCGTACGTGGTCGCGTCCGCCTGGATCGCGCACGACGCGCTCGAGCGTTTCAGCCCCGAGATGAGCCAGCTCGGGCTCTACACGCAATCCGTGTGGACGTCGCTGCATGGGTACGCGATGGCGAACACGCACGAGACAATCGACGGATCCCTCGCGAGTCACTTCGGCGTGCACTTCTCGCCGACGCTCTTGCTGTACGTGCCGCTGTATGCCGTGTGGCGATCCCCGATGGCGCTGATCGTTACGCAAGCGTTCATCCTCGCGCTTGCGATCCTCCCGTTGTTTGCGTTGCTCAAGCGCGATGCGGGCCCGGCGGCGGCGCTCACGCTCTGCGTCGCGTACCTGCTCGTCCCCGTGTTCGCTCTCGCGGGCATTCACGACGTGCACGATGCCACGTTCCTCCCGCTGTTCCTCCTCACCACACTCTGGGCGATGGAGACGCGGCGCTGGGCCATCGCCGCGTGCGCGGCGCTGCTCGCACTGGGCGTGCGCGAGGACACGGGTTTCGCGCTCGCCCTCATGGGCGCCTACCTCGCCCTGAGCGGCCGGGGGTGGAAGCCCGGGCTGACTCTCGCCGCGCTCGGCATCGCGTGGCTCGTCGTGGTCGTGCGGTGGGTCATGCCGCAGTACGCCTCGCCGGGCCTGTGGATCGACCCGCAGCGGTTCTTCGCCATGCACATGGGGCAGTGGGGCCACACGCCGGGCGAAGCCGTGCGCACCATGCTCACGCACCCGGTCGACGTGGTGCGGTCGCTCGCGAATGGCGGCAACGCACGCTACCTGTACGCGCTCCTGCAACCGCTGCTCGTCTTTCCGGCGTTCGGTGATCTCGCGTGGATCATGGGCGCGCCCGCGGTGCTCGTGAATCTCCTCTCGGCGAAGGGCTTTCTCAAGCAAACGGTGGAGTACTACGCGATCGTCCCGATGCTGTTCGGGTTTCTTGCCGCTGCCCGCACGGCCGCGCGCGTGGCGGTCCGCCAGCCGAGCGCGCGCCGTCACGCGCCGTCGCTGGCCGCGGCATGTATCGTACTCGCGGGCGTGCTGCCCGCGTTTCCACTCACGAATCCGCAACTACCGCGATCCGGCCCGCCCGCGGAGAACGCCCGGCGCGCGCTCGCCGCCATCCCGCGCGATGCACCGGTGTACGCGCCGGTGAGCCTGTATCCCGCGCTCGCGAGTCGCAAGTTCGCGGCCTGCTGGGAAAGCGTGGGCGACCGCATCTTCGACGCGCGCGATCGCTCGCGCTATACGTGGATCGTCGTGTGGCCGGAGGGCGACGAGACGGGCGCGCGCGACGCGCGCCTCGCACGCGTATTGGAGACGGACCCCCGTTACGTGCGCGCCGGCGGAGACGGCGCCCTTCTCGTGTACCGGCGCCGGTGAACCTGCCGCGCGCGTTCACGAAGGATCCGGTCAGCCACTCGCTCGGGATCGTCGGCGTTCTGTCGATTCTGCAGCGTGTGGTGGGCATCGCGCGCAGCATCGTGTTCGCACGCGCGCTCGGTCCGGAGCAAATCGGCGTCTACAACCTGACAGCGTTCATCCTCTCGCTCGGCATTCCGCTCGTGACGTTCGGCATCGCATCGTCGTACGGGCGCTACGTGCCGCGGTACGAAGCCAACCGCTCGCTCCGCGCGTTCCTGCGCGTGACGACCACCGCGACGGTGGCTCTCACACTCACGTTCACCGCTCTCGCGCTCGTCTTCGCCCGGCCGCTCACGGAGTTGCTCCTCGGTGACGCGCGCTACGTGTGGGCGTTCCGCATCACGGTTCTCACGCTCCTGCCCGCTGTCCTGCATCGCAACCTGAGTTCGTTCTTCAAAGGGCTGCTGACGTTCCGTCTCTCCGCGTTCATCGAGTTCGCGTACCTCGCGCTGTTCACCGTGCTCGGCATCGGCGGCGTGCTGCTGTGGCGGCGGGATCTGAGCGTCGTCCTGTGGGCGAACGGCATTGCGTACGCCCTGCCGGTCCTGTTCTTCGGCACGTTGGCGTGGCGCTTCCTCGTCGCGTTGCCCGATCAGCGCGCGCACGTCGAGGAGCCGCAGTTCGCACGCAAGATGTTCCAGTTTTGCGTGTGGTTCGTGGTGATCCCGTCGGGGCTCACGCTCTTCGACTACGTCGACCGCTTGATGCTCGCGCACTTCCTGGACGTGCGCACCGTCGGCATCTACTCGCAGACGTTCACGACCACCAGCTTCCTGCTCGCCCTCGGCTACGTGCCGAATCTCGTTCTCGGCCCGACGTTCTCCGCCGCCTGGGAGCGCCGCGACATGTCCGGCGTGCAGCGGACGTTCAACACGACGCTCAAGCTGATGTTGCTGCTCATGCTGGGAGCGAGCGTCGCGCTGGTGTCGGTGAAACGGTGGGCGCTCACGACGGCCTACGGTCCCGAGTACGCACAGGGCGCGGTCGTGATGGCGCCGCTCCTCGCGTTTCAGTGCTTCGACGTCATGTACTCGATCGCCGGCATGTACTCCGGACTCGTGGAGAAGACGTACCTGCCGGCTGTGGCGGTGGGCGTGGGTCTCGCCGTGAACGCGGGGCTCAACGTTCTGCTCATTCCGCGCTTCGGCATGGAGGGCGCCGCGTACGCGGCGATGGCGTCGTACGCGCTGATCAACGTGATCCTCTACGCACTGAACCGGCGCACGGGACTCCACCTGGATCGCTCGACGCAGTTCGTGAGCGTGCTCCCGTTCGCTTTGCTCTTGCCGCTGCCGGCTCTCCTTGCGGTGGCGGTGTTGACGTTGGCGCTCGTGGTCGGCTCCACGCGCGTTTTGGATGCGGAGGAGAAGGCCGACGCGGTGCGTGTGGTGGGACGCCTCGCGCGCGTGGTCGCGCGCGGTCGCTGAGCGAGGCGGCTCGGGAGAGGCATACGACACAGTCGGTCAAGGACCCGGCGTGCGCCGAATGTGCCGATGATGCATCGCTGCCTCTCGATGGCCGTCACAGGGACGGCCCTCACACGGTGCCTCCGATGCAGTATCGGCAGGCCGCCGCGGATCCCTCGTGCGAATTGCACGAGGCGGCGTGACGCGTTCCGTGTGGAGGTTTACGCGCTCGTGCCGATACAAGGAGTCGCCCGGATACGATCGTCCGGAACCGACGTGCATGGCAGGGAGGCACACGATGTTCGAGCGTCTCGGACAAGTGTTGATCGATGCGGGTCTCATCACCGCCGACGATCTGCAAAAGGCGCACACGGAGGCCGCGTTGGGAAGCCGTGCGCTGGATCAAGCCCTGGTCGCTTTGAACATGGCCGACGAAGACACGATCGCGCGCACCTTGGCGCGCGAAGCCGGGGTGGAGTGCGTCGACCGAATCTCCCCCCCGCCGGTGCCCAGCGTGGCCGGAAAGGTGGCCGCGCAGTTCGCGCGCACGCATCTCGTTCTCCCGCTCACACTGGAGGGCGGGCTCGTCACCGTCGCGATGGCGGACCCGCTCGACGTGGAGACGCGCATCGCCGTGACCGCCGCCGTCGGGACACCCGTCCAGCCCGTGTGCGCGCGCCGCAGCACACTCGAAGTGGCGCTGGATGCAACGTACGCCGACGGCGCCGCGGAGGCCGCGGTCCGCGCGGCGCGCCTTCTCTGCGTGGACGACAGCGCCACGATCCGCGGCATGATCGCCAGCGCGTTGCGCGACGCGGGCTGGGACGTGCGCGAAGCGGGCGACGGCGTGGAGGCGTGGGCGTGTCTCCTCGACAAGGCGCCCGATGCGATCGTGACCGACTGGAACATGCCGCGCCTGGACGGCATCGGGCTCGTGCGGCGCATCAAGTGTCATCCCACTTTCGCGCGTATCCCCGTGCTGATGCTGACGTCGAACGAAGACGCGACGAGCGAACTCCACGGGCTGGGATGCGGCGCGGACGACTACCTCGGCAAGTCCGCCGACACCACCGTGCTCGTCGCGCGCGTGCGCCGCTTGCTCGCCCCCCGCGGCGTCGCGCCTCGCGCGGCGTAGGGGACGCAGCGCGTGCCCTTCGACGATCCCCTGGCGCTCGCGGAGACCGGCGCATCGAGTGTCGAGGAGGCGCGCTCGATGTGGCTCACGTGCGCCATCGCCGGCGAACGATACGCGATCCCGCTCGACGACACGTCCGCGGTGATCCGCAAGGCGTCCGTCACGCCGCTGCTCGGCGCGCCGGACGTCCTCGTCGGCGTGATCCAACTGCACGGCCGGATGGTGGCCGTGGTGGACCCCGCCGTCGTTCTCGGACTGCCGCGTGCCCCCCTCTGCGGTGACGTCCGCCTGATCGTCGTCGAGCACGACGGTGAACCCGTCGCGCTGTCGGTGTCCTCCGTGGACGACGTGCTCGACGTTCCCATAAGCGCCTTGCTCCCACCGCCGCCGTCGCCGGACGGCGCGCGCGAGTCGTTGCTGTCGCATGTCTTCACGTGCCGCGACACGATCGCCGGCGCGCTCAACGTGTCGGCACTCCTCGCGTGCTGCTTGGAGCGGCGTGCCGTGCGGGGCTTGCAATGAGAACCGGAGGAATCCCGCCTGTGTGGTCATCTCTGTCGCTTCGATGGAAACTCGCCCTGAGCTTCTCGGCGATCGTCCTCTTGATGGGTGTGACGAACCTGGTCATCAGCGTCGCGATGCGCAATCTCGCGGGTACGACGCAGGAACTCGAAGCCGCGGCGAAGCGGCGCGGCGCCATCGGCCGCGTGGTTCTCGAAGCGACCCGCGTGCACGACCTCGCGCGGCAGGTTGCACTCGACGGCGACGGGCACGTGGACGTGCTGAATGCGCACGTGACGCGCTTGGAGAGCGCTCTGTCCACGCTCGACAAGATCCCGTTCGCGGCCGCCGACCGGCCGCTCGTCTCGGAGTTGCGTGCCGCGATTGCGCCGGAGGTGAACTGGGCGCGCGGCGTCGCCGCATCGGGTCGCGGCCGCGTCCGCGCCTTCGAGGAAGCGAGTGCGGTGACCGACGGCATCGCCGCGGGATTGGATCGCGGGTCGGAACTCTGGAGCCGCGCCGACGCGGAGGCCGCGCAACTCTCCGTCCTCACCGAGCACACGGTGCACCGCGCACGCACACTCTCCGTCGTGTTGCTTCTCGGCGGTCTGCTCGTGTGCTTTGCGATCAGCATGTGGGAGAGCCGGCGTCTCGTGCATCCGATCGAGCAACTCTCCGCCGCTGCCTCGCGTTCGGCGGGCGGCGACTTCACGGTGCGCTTCGACACCAGCAGCCGCGACGAGGTGGGCACTCTGGCGCGGTCTTTCCAGCGTCTCATGGAGACGCTGCGCGGGCTCTCTGATCGCACGCAGCGCATCGCTGCCGGCGACTTGAGTGTGGAGATCGAAGGAGACAACGCGCTCGCCGACAGCTTCAAGACGATGGTCGAGAACTTGCGCACCGTCCTGCACGAACTGCAATCCGCCGCCGTCGAAATGAGTCACGCGAGCGAGCAGATCCTCACGGCCGCAGAGGAACACGCGAGCGGGTCGAACCAGCAAGCGGCGTCCATCAGCGAGGTGACGGCGACGCTCGAAGAACTGAGCGCGACCGCCCGCCAGATCGCGGAGAGCTCGGGTCGCGTGGAGGAGATCGCGGCGGAGACGACGGGACAGGCGCGGACGGGGGCGGAGTCCGTGAACGCCGCGGTCACCGCGATGAACGCGATCCGCACGCGCGTCGACGAAATCGCAGAGAAGACGCTGCTCCTGGGCAACCGCAACCAACGCATCGGCGAGGTGCTCGAGATCATCAAGGATATCGCCGACGAGATTCACCTGCTCGCACTCAACGCGGCCATCGAGTCCGCGGCGGCGGGCGAGCACGGCAAGCGCTTCGCCGTCGTGGCCGCGGAAGTGCGCCGTTTGGCCGAACGCTCGCGCGCTTCGACCGAAGAAATCCGCGCGATCATCGGAGAAATCACCGCCGCGACGAGCGCCTCGGTGCTCGCCACCGAACACGGCGCGAAGGAAGTGGAAGCCGGAGCGCGCGTCGCCAACTCCGCGGGCGAAGCCCTCGACGACATCGTCCGCATGGTGGAGCGCACGACACTCTCCGCGCGCGACATCTCGCTGGCCACGCAACAGCAGCGATCCAGCAGCGAACAAATCGTGGGCACGATGCGCGAGATCTCCGAAGTGGTGCGCGAGTCCGCCACCGGCATGCGGCAAGCCGTGAGCGCCGCGCAGACGCTCGCGACGCAAGCAGCGCAACTCACGGAGAAGGTTGCGATGTTCCGCCTCGACGCGCACCCTGCGCCGCGCGTGTTCCCGCTCGAGACGGGCGCGGAGTCGCAGCGTCGTGCCGCCTAAGAGCGCAGACGACTTCCTCGTCGACTTCGGCGGTGAGGCGGTCGAGCGCGCCGACCGCCTGAGCGACCTGCTGTTGCGGTGGGAATCGTCGCCCGGCGATCCTGCGCTCGCCACGGAGATGATGCGCGAGTTCCACACGATCAAGGGCGGCGCACGCATGGTGGGATTCGAGTCGCTTCGCGCGCTCGCGCATCGCGTGGAAGACGTGTTGCACCACCTCTCGAACACGCGGCGGCCCATCCCGCAGGCCATGATCGACGCATTGTTGCTCGTCACCGATCACGTGCGCGTGCTGGCGACGGGCGCGCGTCACGGCCGGCGTCCGGAGCTGCCGGAGGACGCTCGCGCGGCGCTCGAGTTGTTCGAACGCGCGGCTACGGGTGACGGGATCTCGGGCGGTCTCGCCGGCGCGGACACCGTGGAGTCGGTGATCGTGTCGCCGTCGCCGCCGCCCGCGCCGGCGGCACCCGAGTCCGCGCCCGCACCCGCGTCCGTTCCTGCACGAACGCCCGCGCCCGCGGCTGCAGCCGACACCATTCGCGTGGACGTCGAGAAGCTCGACCAACTCGCCGCGCTCGCGGGCGACGTGCACATCCGCCGGCTCGAGGCGGAAGAGCAACTGCGCGCGGCGGGGTCGCTGCGGACTCTCTCGGTGGGCCGGCACTCGCTGCTGGATCGCGTGAGACACGGCGCGAAGCAGCACGACGACGGCAGCGTGACGCTGTCGTTGGATGGCGCACTCGCGCTGGACGCACTCGGCGAACAGGACCGCTCGTACGACCGCGCGCTCGGTGGCTTCGTCGAAGGACTCGGAGAGCAGGTCGCGCGCCTCTCGCTCCAGAGCGACGAATTGATCGACGAAGTGGATCGTATCCGCCTGCAACCGATGGGGACGCTGTACCGCACGCTGCCGCGTGCGGTGCGCGACATGGCGCGCGACGCGGGCAAGCAGATCCGCCTCGAACTCGCGGGTGAATCCACGCGCATCGACCGCAAACTCGTCGAAGCCCTGTCGGAACCGATCAACCACTTGGTCCGCAACTCTCTCGCGCACGGCATCGAGGCGCCGGAAGAACGCGTCGCGGTCGGCAAGCCGCCCGAAGGCGTGATCCGCATCGATGCGCGAGAGGAAAACGGACGCATCGCCTTGACCATTTCCGATGACGGCCGCGGCATCGACATCGCCAACGTGATCACCGCCGCGGTGCGCCGCGACATCATCGACTCCGCACGCGCGGCGCAGCTGACGCCGGATCAAGCGCTCGAGTTGATCTATCACCCCGGACTGAGCACCAAGTCCTCCGCGGACGACGTGGCGGGTCGCGGCATCGGCATGCATGCAGTGCGCGCGGCGATTCAGCACTTGGCTGGGACGAGTCACGTGCACTCGGAATTGGGACGCGGGTGCACGTTCACGCTCACGCTGCCCCCGTCCGTCTCCTCGCTGCATGCGCTGCTTGTGCGCTGCGGCACGTCGACGTATGCGGTCGCGTCGCGCGTCGTGGATCGCATCGTGCGGCTGCGCGCGCACGACGTGCAGCGCGTCGCCGGCAGCGACATCGCCGTGATCGCGGGCCGCACGATGTCCGTGCTGCGCCTCGCGTCTTCGTGTGCACCTGCGGAATCCGCGCCCGTGGTCGGCTCATCGCCGGCGCTCATCGTGAACGTCGGCGAACAGGGCTTTGCAATCCTCGTCGACGAGGTCATTCACGAGGAGGAAGTTGTCGGCAAACCGCTCGGGCCGTTCCTCGCGGCGCTCTCGCCGGTGGACGAACTCACCGTGCTCGGCAACGGGCGCGTGGCCGCGATTCTCGACGCGAACGACCTGCGGCCCGATGCGCCCCTGTTCGCGCGGGCGCCGGCCGCGTCGCAGGAGGCAAAGGGCTCGCGCGCTCTGCGCGTACTGGTCGTCGAAGATTCCGCGATCACCGCGGAACTCGAGCAGCACATCCTGGCCGCGGAAGGTCACGACGTGACGGTCGCGCCCAACGGACGAGACGCGATGGAACTCCTCGACACGCAGGCCGTCGATCTCGTCGTGACGGACGTGGACATGCCGCACTGCGACGGCATCGAGCTGACGCGGTGGATTCGCACGCAGCCGCGTCTCGCGCAGCTTCCCGTCATCATCCTCTCATCGCGAGAGGATCCGGCCGAGCGCGCGCTCGGCGCGGATGCCGGGGCGAACGCGTATCTCGCGAAGAGCTCCTTCGAACCCCGCACGCTGGTCGAGACGATCGAGCGGGTCCGCCGGTGACGTACCCGTTCCGCGTTTGCGTCGTCGATGCGTTTGCCGCCGGCCGCCGTGCCGTGCGGAATGCTCTCGCGTCTCACAGCGGATGCAGCGTGGTGCACGACGGCCGCGCGGACGTCATCGTCGTGTCGCTCACGTCGCAGCACACCGCGCCGCTGCGCGTCGTGCAGGACGCGCTCGCACACGCGACGTGTCCCGTCGTCGTCGTGAACTGCGGCGCCGTCCTGAGCGTGGAGGATCGCCTCGCGCTGGTGGCCGGCGGCGCCGTGGATGTGGTCACCTTGGAGGCCGTGCGGAACGGCGCGCTCGCCCCCGCCGATGCGGACGCCCTGGTGTCGCGTGTCTTTCGCGTTGCCGGCCGCCGCCCGCCCAACGACGACCTGGTGTGCATGCCCGAGGACGGCAGCGGTCCGAGCGTGGTCGTGGTCGGCGTGTCGACGGGCGGGCCGCCGGTCCTGCGCGAGATCTTTCACACGTTTCCCGCGGACTTTCCCGTGCCGATCGTGGTCGTGCAGCACATGGCGGATGGCTTCACCGCGGAGTTCGCGGAGTGGCTGGGAAGCGAATGCGCGTTGCGCGTGCGCCTCGCGCGCACGGGGGACACGCTCACTCCCGGAGAGCTGCTCATCGCGCCGGACCGGCAGCATACGTGCCTTCGCACGCGCGGTCGCGTCATGCTGGAATCGGGTGAGATGATCGGCGGGCATCGACCCGCGGCGGACGCGCTGTTCGAGACCGCGGCGCGCACGTACGGCGCGCACGTTCTCGGTGTGGTGCTCACCGGAATGGGACGCGATGGCACGTCCGGCGCACGCGCCATCCACGACGCGGGCGGACGTGTGTTGGTGCAAGATCCCGCCACGTGTGCGGCGCCCAGCATGCCGCAGTCGGTGCGCGAAACGGGCGCCGCCGCGCTGTGCGCATCGCCCGCCGCGCTGGCGCGCGAGATCGTGCGCATCGGACGCTGCTCGCTGGGCCGCGCGGCCTGATGGCGCGACTGGATCCGCGCATCGCGGCGCTCGTGCAAGACGTGGCGCGCGTCGTCGAGGGCGCGACGGGCTTCCGCACGGATGGCGGGACGTCCGGCATGGTACTCGCCGCCGCGCGCGCGGTGAGCACGAACGCCTCGCTCGAAGACGTGCTCCGCGACCTGCGCGCCGGAGCGCAGGGAGCGCATTGGGAGTCGTTCCTCGACCAGCTCGTCGTCACGGAGACCGCGTTCTTCCGCCACCCCGCGCAGTTCCGCATGCTGGAGGGCGGCGCGCTCGCCGAGCTCGCACGCGCGGCGCGGGCGGCGGGCCGCCCGCACCTGCGCCTGTGGAGCGCGGCCTGCGCGACGGGCGAGGAAGCGTATTCACTCGCCGTTACCGCGCTGCAGCACGCGCCAACTCTGGAAGTGCCGCGCGTGGAGGTGTGGGGAACGGATGTTTCGCGCGGCGCACTCGAACGCGCGGAGCGCGGCATCTACGACCCGCGCGCCGTCGCCTGCGTCCCGCCGGACGTGCGCGGGCGGTTCTTCACGACGCGCCCCTCGGGAATCGGCGTCACGGACGATGTACGGCGCGTGGTGCGGTTCGCGCGGTTCAACCTGGTCACCGGTGAAGGCATGGCGCCGGCCGACTGCGATCTCATCTTCTGCCGCAACGTCACCATCTACTTCGCGCGGGAACGCATCGCGACCGTGATGGACCGGCTCGCGTCCGCTCTCGTGCCCGGAGGCCTGCTGGTGCTCGGGCACGCGGAAGCGCTCTGGGGACTGAGCGACCGCTTCGCCGCCGAGGAGCGCGACGGCGTATTCCTGTACCGGTTGATCGGCGCGCCCTCGTGCGGTCCGTCTCCGGCGCCGGTCCGGAAGGCGCGCGCGGCCCCCCGCGCGGAGATGACCGCGGACGGTGCCATGGATCAGGCGATGCGCGCGCGACGCGCCGGGCGCGGCGAGGAGGCGGAGCGCATTCTCCGCAGCCTCCTCGAACGCGAGAAGAACCATGCGGACGCCGTCACGGCTGCGGCGTACTGCGCGCTGGACCGGCAGGAGTGGACGGCAGTCGCGCAACTCGCGAACCGCATCGACTACGCCGCAGGTTTGTCGGCGGATGCGGCGTGCTTGCGCGGGATCGCGCACTTGCGCCACGGCGATGCACACGCGGCGCTCGTGGAGTTGCGCCGTGCGCTATACATCGACGCGGACTTTCCGCTCGCGCGCTATTACATGGCCGAAGCCTACGACACGATCGGCGAAGTGCAGTGCGCGGCGCATTCGTACACGGCGGTCGACGACACGGCGGCCCCGGTCGCGCCTCCCTCACCCGCGCGGACGCGCCTGCTGGACATCCGCCGCACGTTCGGTCCGAGCGAGGAACTGCTCGTGCGTGCGGCGCGGTCGCGCGCCGCTAGAAGCCGATAGAGTACTCGGAGCGGAAGAACTCCTTCTCGCGCATCATCGCGCACACGAACGCACTCACCACGTCGTTCATGCTCACGTCACGGTCGGGTTCTTGCGCCGCGATGTCGAGCAGCACCGAGTCGAGGGCATCCTGCATCCACGCCACCGTGTGGCGCTCCGCGAGTAGACGCGACACTTCTTGGTGCATCCGCTTTTTCACGGCCCGTCCCTCCCATCCGTGTGACGTGCGTGGATTCCTCACGGATGAGAAGGCAGGGCGCATGCCATCGAGCGTGGCCCTGGATAACGTCAGCGACGAGTATCGCTTGAGAGCGAATCGTGCGAAGTGCACGCCGACGCGCCCCGTGCAGACTGCAGCCCGAAACGCAGATCGCGCCGTGCCGTCCGCATGCGCGTGGTGTCGTTGACAGACGGTGACGTCGGGCGTATCACTCCGCGCGACCTTCGCACCCCACAACTGCGCTGCGCCCTTCCTTTCGGAGGACACCATGCACCGCACAGGGACGGTCTCCCTCACTGTATTGAGTGTTCTGCTCCTGTCTTCTGCCGCGCGCGCCGATCGCGTTTTTCCGACGTGGACGTCGTGGCCGAGTCCGACCGGTCCGCAGTCCGTCGCGGTCGGCGATCTCACGGGCGACGGACGCCCCGACGTCGTCGCCGCAAATGCTTTCACGCACACCGTGCGCGTCTACACGGGCGGACTGGACGCGACGCTCGGCGCGTTCACCGACGTCACGCTGTCGCCCCTCGCCGAACCCCGCGACGTCGCAATCGCGCGCGTGGACGGCGACACCGACGGCGACATCGTCGTGACGGATCGCACCGGGGCGCTCGTCGTGCTGCTCAACACGGGCGCGCCGTTCGCGGTGAGCACGACAAACGTGACGAGCATCGCGCCGTCGCGGTGTGCGGCCGGCGACATCGATGCGGACGGCGACGCCGACGTGATCACGTGCGGCGCATCCGCGAGCGCGTTCGAGGTGATGCGCGGCAACGGCGCCGGCGCGTTCTTCTCGAGCGACGTCGTCGCCACGGGCGGCACGCCGCAAGACATCGCGCTCGCGGATGTGGACGGCGACGGCGATCTGGACGTGATCGTCGCCTCCCCGGGGGTGAGCGGTGCGGAGTGGTACGCGAACGACGGCGCCGGGACGTTCGGCGCCGCGCAGGTCGTCTCGAGCGGCGAGGACCCGCGGTGCATCGCCGTGCTCGACGTGGACGGCGACGGCGATCTGGACGTGGCCGTCGGCGATGCGCTCCAACCGGCCGTGGACGTGTGGCGCAACGACGGCGCGGGCGCGTTCAGCGGACCCGACGCCACACCCACGCTCGATGCGCCCGCCGCGCTCGCCGCCGCGCATCTCACCGGCGATGCGCGCAGTGAAGTCATCGTGAGCAACGACGTGGTCGTCCTGAACGGCGCGGTCACCGTGCTCTCGCCGGATGCCGACGGCTTTCTGAACGAGGTGGGCACGTACGCCTGTCCCAACGGACCGCTGCGCGCGATGACCGGCGACGCGGACGGCGACGGCGACGCCGACGTGTACGTCGCGGGATCCATCGCCAACGCGATCGGCGTGCTGCTGAACGACGGGAGCGGCGCGTTGCCCGGCGGCGAGCAGATCGGCGTGGGCGCACTGCCGTCCGATGCGGTGCTTGCGCCGCTCGACGGCGACGTGCTGCCGGATTTGATCGTGCCGAACACCGGCGCCAACTCCGTCACCATCGCGCTCAACACGGGCGGCACGTTTGCGTCGGCTCTCGAATTGCCCGTTGGCGCGCAGCCGTCCGCGGCCGCGGTGATCGACGTCGAACGCGATGGCGACCTGGACGTGATCGTCGCGAACTTCGGCAGCGACAACATCACCATCATGAAGAACGACGGGTTCGGCTCGTTCCCGACGTCCACCACGATGGCCGCGGGCGATGGTCCCTCCGCCCTCGCCGTGGGCGATCTGAACGGCGATACGCTGCCCGATCTCGTGGTCGCGGATCTCAACACCCACCGGCTCACGGTTCTGCTCGGGAACGGCACGGGAGGGTTCATCCCCGCGCTCGCGTTCGTGATCGTCGGATCGGGGCCGACGTCCGTCGCGCTCGCGGATCTGGACGCGGACGGCGTGCTCGATGTGGTGAGCGCGGACGACGGAGCGAACCGAATCAGCTACGCGCTCGGATTGGGCGGCGGCTTGTTCGATACGCCGGTCGCGGTGCCGATGGCGGGGGGCGCGATTGCGGTGGCCGCGGGCGACTTCACGGGCGACCTCGTTCCCGACGTGCTCGTGGCGAACGACCTCGCGAACACGCTCACCGTGCTGAAGAACACGGCCGGCGTGCTGTCGATCGACGCCGTGTTTCCGAGCGGGCGGAACCCGATCGACATCGCGGTCGCCGACGTGGACCACGATTCCGTCGCCGACGTCGTCGTGACGAACGTCCTCGGAAACACGTTCTCGCTGTATCCGGGGGTGATGAGCGGCGGCTTCGGACCGCGCGTCGAGTACGGCACAGGCGGCGGCGCGGGATTCCTCGCACTCGGCGACGTGGACGCAGACGGCGACGTGGACGTGCTCGCCACCGGCGACCCCACGTCGGGGAGCGACGCGTGGTTGCTGGCGAACCGCATCGGCGGCGTGACGTCGTCGCGCGTGATCGTGCCGGTCGCATTCGCGTCGGGAGGCGGTGCGATCACGGTGGCGTGGTCGTGCGCGGACGGCGCGGCGCTCTCCGTCGTGCGACGCGAGGGAACGCACGCGCCGGTCGTGCTCGGCGCACCGGTGCGCCTCGACGACCGACGCTGCGGTATCGTGGATGCGTCCGTTGTGAGCGGCGCGTCGTACCGGTACGAGGTGTGGTCGCGCTACGGCGCGCCCGATGCGGTGCTGCTCGCGTCGGTGAACGCGGTGGGCCCGCGACTCGCCGCGGCGCGCGTGGCGCCGCAGCCCGTGCGCGGCGCGTCGTTCCGCGTGTCGCTGGCGGGGCTCGACGTCTCACGTGGCGCGGAGGTGCGCCTCTTTG
>CAZEPH010000006.1:0-19042 GCA_964514075.1 uncultured bacterium
CCGCAGTTCCACACGTATGTGGCGGGGCGTCCGGCGTGGGACGCAATCACCGACGACCTGCCGCAGTACGAGGAGGATCGTCCGGCGCGTTGACGCGCCGTGCACGCATCGCGCAGAGTAGGCCGCATGACGCCCTTCGCTCAGAGACTGTCGCTCACCGGCAAGCACGCACTCGTGTGCGGTGCCTCCGCCGGCATCGGCCGCGCCGCCGCACTCGCGCTCGCAAGCTACGGCGCACGCGTGACGCCTCTCGCGCGCCGCGCGGAATTGCTCGACGGACTGCTGCCGCAACTACGCGCGGCCGGCGGCGAGCACTCGACGCGCTTCATCGTCGGCGACCTCGACGACCGCCCCGCCGCAACCGCCGCCGTCGAAGCGCTGCTCGCGGAAGCCGGACCCGTACACATCCTCGTGAACAACACGGGCGGGCCGAGCGCCGGGCCGATCCTCGAGGCGCGCGAGGACGAGTTCCTCCGCACGTTCGCGCGGCACGTGCTGGGCGCGCACGCTCTCGTGCGCGCGGTGCTTCCGGGTATGCGCGGCGCATCGTACGGGCGCATCATCAACGTGATCTCCACGTCGGTGCGCGAGCCGATCCCCAATCTCGGCGTGAGCAACACGATTCGCGGTGCGATGGCGTCGTGGTCGAAGTCCGTGTCGAAAGAACTTCCGCCGGGCGTCACGATCAACAATGTGCTTCCCGGATACACGGCGACGGAGCGTTTGGAGGAATTGGGCGAGGCCACCGCCAAGCGCACGGGACGCACGCTCGACGACGTGCGCAAGGACTGGCTCGCGGTCATTCCGGAGAAACGGCTCGCCGAGCCGGAGGAGATCGGTGGGGTGATCGCTTTCCTCGCGTCGCCGGCCGCGGCATACATTCGGGGCGTGAGCCTGGCCGTGGACGGCGGGCGCATGCTGAGTATCTAGCGTCTCACTGCGGAGATCGCCCGACTCGCCATGATCTTCGATGTCTTCTTCTCCATCAGCCAGACGCCTGCGGACGGCGTGTGCCCCAGCGAAGCGGACATGTTCCGCAACTTCTACGCGGAGCTGGACGCGGCGGACGCGCTCGGTTACGGCGTCGCGTGGATCGCGGAGTCGCATTTGTCGAGCGAAGTGCAGAAGCGTCACGCGAAGCCGGTGATTCCGCATTGGCAAGGCGAAGTGGGACTCAACGCGGACTTCCTGCAACTCGCGCACACGATCTTCGCGCGCACGCGGCGCATCGAGTGTGGGTCCGCGGTGATGAATATTCTCGTGAATGGAGGGCCGATCGCGGCGGCGGAGCGCATCGCCGTGTTCGCCGCGCTCCATGGCGTCAACCCCGAGGAGCGACGCCGCATTCACGTGGGGTTTTCGCAAGGACGCTTCGAGTTCATGAACCGCGCGGCGGGCATCGTGCCGCGCGACGCGCTGGAGCGCGCGGCGTGGCCCGCGCTCAAAGGCAAGGTGTTCGCGGAAGCGTGCGAAATCTTCCTGCGCCTGTTGCGCGGCGACGTTCTCTCGAGCGCGATGACGCGCGAGACCACGCTCGCGCGCGCCGACTTCCGCACCGACGACGAATGGTCCGCCGTGTGCGCTGCCGCAAGCACGCCCGCGAACGGAAGCGTGACGATTCCGCGCCGCTGGACATTCGATGACCTCAAGATCGTCCCGCAAGAGTGGCGGCGCGAGTTGTTGCAGCTCGTGATCGGTTCGCATGACCCGCATCTGCAAGAAGCGGTCAACGCGATCCTGCCCGTGCAGGTATTCAACCTCTCGATCACGAAGCCGGAGATCATCGAGGACACGCATCGCCGGATGACGCGCGCATATCATGCGAGCGGCGGACCGTGGCATCGCACGTATATGCCGCGCACCGTGATGGTGTTCCTCAACGAGCAGCCGGGACTGAGCGCGGATGAACGCCGTCGCCGTGCGCACGACGAAGCGCGCGAGGCGCTCGCCGCGTACTGGACGGCTCTTGAAGGCACGCTTGATCCCACACGCGTGCAAGATGCCGCGGACAATGCGATCATCGGCAACGCCGCCGACTGTGCGGAGCAACTCGTCGCGCGCTATCACAGGGACGACCGACTCATGTTGTGGTTCGATTTCTTCAATCACGATGCCGCGCGCGTGATCGCGAACATGGAGGCGTTCATGGCGCAGGTAGCGCCCCGGGTGAACGCGTGATCCGCACCACCGGCACACCATCCGGCCCGGGCAGCGGCGCGTATCCGCGCAGCCCGCTCGGAGAAACCGACGCGCGCATCCCGACGGGCCGCGACGTCGAGTGGCAACCGCTCGTCGACTACCGTCGCAACGGCGTGAGCGAGACGACTATTCACGGCGCGGTGGCGTGGGCGCACGGCGCGGAGATGTATCACTCCTTCGGCGGCAACGTGCTCTGCTACGGCCGCAGCATGATGAAGCCGCTCACGCTGAAGGTGTTCACGCAAGCGCTCGACCCCGTGCTCGACTGGCCGCAAAAGGCGATCAGCGTGGCGTCGCACAACGGCTCGGCGGAACACGTCGCCGCGGCGCAGTCGATCCTGCGCGAGGAAGAGTGGGGGCTCATGCAGACGCCGCTCGACGTGCCGCTCGTGCAGTTCGGGCGGCAAGTGCGGCGGCCGCGGCGCTGGTATCACACATGCAGCGGCGAGCACGCGGCGATTCTCCTCGGGTGCCGCTTGCGCGGGTGGACGCGCGCGGGATACACGCTGCCGCATCATCCGTTCTTTCAGGAGTACGTCGGCGTGTTGCGCCGCTTCCTCGGCGCGGAATGGGAGCCCGTGCGCATCGCGCGCGACGGGTGCGGATTGCCGACGGTGTCGAACACGGTGACGGAACTCGCGCAGCTCTTCGCCGCCGTGGCCGCGCGTCGCGACGAAGACTGGGTGTGGGAGGCGATGCATCGCCATCCCGATTTGATCGGCGGATTCAATCGCCTCGACTCCACGATTCTCAAAGCGTGCGGGGGTCGCGTGCTTGCCAAGGAAGGCGCGGACGGTCTGCTCGGACTTGCGATCGTGCACGACGACTTTCCGCGCGGGCTCGGTGTGGTGATCAAGATCGCGCACGGGTGGGATCCACGCGCGACGTGGTACGTCGCACGCGGCGTGTTGGGCGCACTCGGCTTCGAGCTGCGCAATCCGTACTCGCTGCACCGGCAGAAGGCGTTCCTCGTGCCGGGCATCGTGCCGCCGTCGCTCCTCCCGCATCTCGAGCAAGTGCCGACGTGGGACGAGTGGGACCCGGATCGCGACCGCTGGTATTACGACTGGGAGCAACATGCAGACGGCTTCGACGGCGGCACGCCCTAGCATGCACACGCTCGCACATCACATCGGCGGTCACGCGGTCACGCCGGCGTGCGGCGCGTATCTGGACGACGTCGCGCCCGCGACGAACGAGGTGATCGCGCGCATTCCGCGCGGCGATCGCGTCGACGTGGACCGCGCGGTGGGCGCCGCGCGTGCGGCATCACGCGGCGCGTGGGCGCACACGAGCGCGGCCGAGCGCGCCGATCTGCTCGACGCCGTCGCCGCGCGCATCGCCGCGCGCGCCGACGAACTGGCCGCGATGGAATCGCTCGATACCGGCAAGCCCATCTCGATTGCGCGCAGCGTGGACATTCCGCGCGCCATCGCGAACTTCCGCTTCTTCGCGGGCGCGCTGCGGCACGATCACACCGCGTGTCATCCGATGGACGGCGCGCTCAACTACACGTTGCGCCGCGCGCTCGGCGTGGTGGCGCTCGTCACGCCGTGGAATCTGCCGCTGTATCTCCTGAGCTGGAAGGCGGCGCCCGCGCTCGCGATGGGCAACACCGTCGTGGCGAAACCGAGCGAGCTTACGCCGCTCACAGCGTCCGCTCTTGCGGAGATCATTAGCGAGGCAGGCGCGCCGCACGGCGCGTTCAATCTGGTGCACGGGCTCGGTGCGGAAGCGGGCGCCGCGCTCGTCGCGCACTCCGACGTGCGCGCCGTCTCGTTCACCGGCGGTACCGCGACGGGCGCGCTTGTTGCCGCGGCCGCCGCGCCGCAATTCAAGAAACTGTCGCTGGAGTTGGGCGGGAAGAACGCCACGATCGTCTTCGCCGACGCCGACATGGACGCCGCGGTGGAAGGCGCCGTGCGCGCGGGCTTCTTGAACCAAGGGCAAGTGTGCTTGTGCGGATCGCGCGTGCTCGTCGAGCGCGCCGCGTACGATCGTTTCGTCGAGGCCTTCACCGCGCGCGTGCAATCGATGCGCATCGGCGATCCGTCCGACCCGGACACGGCGCTCGGCGCGCTCGTTTCGCATGCGCATCGCGACAAGGTGGAAGGCTACGTGCGCCTCGCGCGCGAGGAAGGCGGCACGGTGGTCGGCGGCGAGCGGCCGTCGCTTCCCGCGCCCTTCGATCGCGGCGCGTTCCTCTCGCCGTGCGTTGTGACGGGTCTCGCGCCGACGTGCCGCACCGCGATGGAGGAAGTCTTCGGCCCCGTCGTCACGGTGCACCCGTTCGACTCCGACGACGACGCCATCGCCATCGCGAACGGCGTGCGCTATGGGCTCTCCGCGAGCGTGTGGACACGCGACCTCGCGCGCGCGCACCGCGTGAGCGCCGCGCTCGAGTGCGGCATGGTGTGGGTCAACACATGGCTCTTGCGCGATCTGCGTGTGCCCTTCGGTGGCGTGAAGGACAGCGGCGTCGGCCGCGAGGGCGGCCGCTACTCGCTGGAGTTTTTCAGCGACGCCCAGAACGTGTGCGTGAAGTTGTGAAATCTCGCCTGATAGACGAGCCCGCCTAAACCCTCCCCACCCCTCCGGCGACAGGAGAGAGCAGCCGGGCGCCCGACGCGCCCCACTCGCTCCCCGCGAGCCGCGCCGCCGGCGCGGACGTCGAGCCGATCCGGGTCGCTCCCTCGGATCGGCGTGCTGGAGAAGCTCACGATGAACGGAATAACCAGATCACGCACGCTCCCCGCCCTGCTTATTTGCCTGGCGGCCGCGCTTGCACGGCCCGCCGCTGCGCAAGAACCGATGACCGGTACGGTGATCGCCGGTGCCGCGCTCGCCGTGCAAATCGGCGTCGAGGTCAAGAACGCGATTCAGGAGCTCGGAACGGCGATCGTGTATACGAAGGTGAAGAACGATGGACCGGACTCCGACGACCGGCTCGTGGACTACGACTACGATCGCGACCGCGGATGGGATTGGTATCTGGACGCGGAGTCCGACGTGCACGCGCAAAACAATGCCGACGACAAGGAGGAAACCCCCTACACGCCGGGTGATGCGCACTGGGCGGAAATGCGCCTGCACTACTCGTGCACGGGAGGCAAGTGGGGCCCGAACCCCGTCGAAGACGACGGCAACGGAAAGATGCAGGAGTTCTGGGGCGCGGCGTTCGCCTTTCCCGACGACGATCCAGGGAAGAAGGACAACAAGACGCTCGCGGCCGCCGTTGGTGCGTTCTCCGCGGACGGCAAGAGCGTCGACTTCTGCTACTCGGGGTCGGACGACGACGGTACCTCGAACTTCCAGGACGTCGACAAGCGTCCCTGCCCGCAGGGTGGATCGCCGTCCCGCGGCCACGAGACCGCGTCCCTCGACTCGCTTCCCGCGTACACGATCAGCAAAGCGGGTGCGTTTCTCCAGTCGATTGACATGTTCCGCTTCGAGAGCATGGGCGGCGACCTGGTGCGGATCGTTCCCCAACGCGCGGGTCCGATCGACCTCTTTCACAGCTATCTGCAACAAACCGGCAGCCCGACGATCTTCCCGCTCCTGCGCGGCAAGACCGGCACCGTGCTGCAGTACTCGCGCGACTACTACAACAAGCGCTGTGCGGATGCGGCGCTCGTGACCAACGAGTCACCCACTGCGCTCGCGGACCTCACGATCGCCGGCGCCGCGGTGGAGTTGGATAGCCTCGTCCTCGCGCGCGCGGGCCGCACGGACGACGCGCTCCTTCTCGCGTACTTCGGCGACGCGACGGCGGTGCGCATCCTCGGGCCGGAGCACGCGCAAGGCGGCTACACGCCAGCGATTCTCTGGCGCACCGCTGTGACGAGCGGCCAAGACGTCTCCACATTCATCGGGCGCGACTACCGCATTCCGCCGATGGGCGATCCGGCCGACGGTCTCCCAGGCAAGACGCTCTTCGGTGTGATGTTCGGTGTGCGCGGCGACATCGACGACGCCGTGCTGCTGGCGATCAACACGGACGGACACTGGCTCCGTGCGAGCGCGATCGCGGGGACCATCTCCGCGCCGAGCAGCGGTGGTGCGACACTGCACGCGCTCGCGTCCACGACGGAGTTCGACACCGGCGAGCTGGAGTTCCACGACGAAGATCTCGACTGGATCGAATCGGAAGCGAATGCCAACTCCGGAAACACGGCGCTCTCGGTCAATTGCATCTTCCAGGTCGACGCGAGCGCGTACCTGCCGGGCCCCATGGACATGGTCGGTCTGCACGGCGGCGTGATGCCGCTCCCGAGCGTGACACAGCCCGGCCTCCCCATGCGCGACGATGGACTCTACCCGGACGCCGTCGCCGGAGACCGCATCTACGCGACGCTCGTCCCCTTCGCGCCCGGCACGCCGCGCATCCTGCACTATCAGTTCGACTACAACGGCGTTCTCGAATGCGCCGGCCAGGGTGACCGCGTGGCCTATCTGGACGACCAACTGCAATGGGTGACGCTGCCGGCGCGCGGCATCGACTGCTGCACGGTGACGGACCGTCCGATGCAGCACGTGTTCGCCGTGGACATGCGCACCGCGGCGCCGCCGCCCATGCCCGGCGAGATGGTGAGCGTCATCGGCGACCACGTTCCGCTTCCGCCCGTTGCGCCGGGAATGCCGCTCTTCGACGACGGCGTCGGGTTCGATGCGCTCGCGGGCGACAACGTCTTCACCGGCGTCGTCGTGTTCCCGCCGCGCACGCCGTTCCGCGTCGAGCACAACTACGCGCGGAACACGCAGACGGAGTGCGACGGGCACACGATCCGCCTCCTCGCTCTCGACGACGCGACGAGCGGGCACAATCAACGGAAGGGTGTGAGTGCGGGACAGCAAACCGCGGATCAGTGGTTCACGTGCGGCGCGCCCGTCTCCGTCTCCGATCCGTCCAGCGAGTCGTTCGGGATCCTCCGCCGGTTCGCGCGCAGCGGAGCGAGTCCGTTCACGCAAGCTGCCGTGCTGGAGTTCGAACTTGCGCGCCCGGCGCACGTCAGCGTGCATGTGATCGACGCGCGCGGCGCGCGGGTCGCGGATCTCGTCTCCGGATTCCGTTCCGCGGGCCGTCACACGGTGCGGTGGACGGCCCACGATGCCGGCGGCCGCTCACTCCCGAGCGGCGTGTACGAAGCGCAGATCGCGGTCGACGGAACGCATCGCGCAGAGCGTCTCGTGCTTCTCCGCTGACACGTGCGATCGGGTGATGCTCCCTGGTGGACGGCGGGGCCGGATCGTTCCGGCCCCGCATCGCGCATTGACACCCGCGCATACCCCTCGCCACACTGCCGCCATGAGCGCACACGGATCGATCGTCGGCGGCGTTCTCGCGCCGCACCCGCCGCACCTGGTCTACGCCGAGAACCCACCGCAAAACGAACCGCGCGCCGAGTGCGGATGGGAGACGCTGCGCTGGGGCTACGAGCGATTGCGCCGCGATCTCGCGGACGTCGAGTATGACGTTCTCATCGTGCACTCGCCGCATTGGCGCACGTTCGTGGGACATCACTTCCTCGGGGTCGACCACTTCGACGGGCTCAGCGTCGACCCGGTGTTCCCGAACTTGTTCCGCTACCACTTCAGCGTGGACGTGGACGTGGCGCTCGCGGAGGCCATGCACGACGAAGCGCGCGCCGCGGGGCTCGAAACGAAGATGATGCGCAACCCGTCGTTCCGCCTCGACTACGGCACCATCGCGTCGTGTCACCTCGTGAACCCGGCGTGGAACAAGCCGATCGTCGGCGTGTCGTCCAACGGCGCGGCGTGG
The DNA here is from genome assembly GCA_964514075.1 of uncultured bacterium. Lineage (GTDB taxonomy): Bacteria > Eisenbacteria > RBG-16-71-46 > CAZEPH01 > CAZEPH01 > CAZEPH01. The sequence continues at coordinate 7,979 of CAZEPH010000006.1, forward strand.
TACTTCAGCAACGAGGTCGCGCAGGAGCAGATGATCGCGCTCGGCGACGCGACGCGGCGCGCGGTGGAGAAAACGGGACGCCGCGCTCTCCTTCTGGCGAGCAATAGTCTGAGCCACCGGCATTTCACGAGCGAGTCGCCGATCCCCGAGGACATGACGCACGAGCACATCTATCACCACGGACAGTACCTCTGGGACATGCACGTGCTGGACCTGATGAAACGCGGACGCACGCGCGAGGTCGCCGATGAAATGCCGGACTTCATCGATCAAGCGGAGAGCGAAGCGAAGGCGGGATGCCTCACGTGGCTGCTCGCGGCGATGGGGTTTCCCGAGTACCCGGCGGAGGTATACGGCTACGGCACCGTGATCGGCACGGGCAACGCCGTGGTGGGCTGGTTGACCGAGGCGCCAGTTCCAAAGTCGTAGATCGCGTCCTCCCAACGAACGCGTGCACGCCGGGCACGGCGCTCCGCACACTGAATGCGAGGACCGCGGCGCCTCGATGAGCGGTGCGGCCGGCGTTCTCATACTTCATCGCGCTCCCCATCCCCGTAGCCAGGGAGTCCGCCATGCACACTCGTTCTCTTCTTCTCGCCGCCGCGGTCGCGCTGTGCGCTGTTGCGTCCGTCGCCGGCGCTGCAATGAACCCCAATCCCCCCGAAACGAGCTGGTCCACGATTCAGGGCACGCAGCCGATCGTGCGATTCCAGCTGCACTGGACGAACCCCGATCCCTTCGAGCCGTCCAATCCGGTCACGGGATCGATTCACTCGCAACCGTTCGGCGTCTTCGTTCCCGACGCCGGCCTCATCGGAACGTTCAGCGTTCCGCCGATTCAGCCGCAGAGCTTCTTCGACGTGTTCATCGACATTCCGCTCGACCAACTCCCGCAAACGTTCGAGCTGATGCGGATGGGGCCGCTCGGGCCGTTCTCCGCACCGCGTCTCGACGGACCGGTCGCCAGCGACCTCTCGTGCAACCCCGGCGATCACTGGGACGGCAACGTCGACATCAACTGGTTCGATCCCACCGGCGCGATGTACAACGTGAACTACCACATCGGCGACATCAAGGTGTGTCCAGGATCCGGTTCGTCGTACATCCACGTGCTTACGGCCTGTGCGGGAGCGGCGACGTGGGCGATCGTCAACCTGTGCTCCGGGTGGAGTGCGACGCTCGTCAACGAGGACTACTCGCCCGCACCGAACCCCATCCCGGCCGGCTGGACGGGGTTCATCTGCATGAGTGCGGCGGCCAGCGTCCCGCTCGGCACGCAGTGCTGTGTGGACGTCAACTTCACGTGCGGCGGCGTCACCGGGACGATTCGCCTGTGCGCAACGGCCTGCCAGTGCGGTACGCCGGCCGAGCCGTCCACATGGGGCGCGATCAAGGCACTGTACCGCTGATTTCCGTACACCATCCGGCGGCGCGCCGCGAGCGATCGCGGCGCGTCGCATGTCGTGCTTGACCGCCCCGTCGCCGGCATCCGTATACTGCGCGCATGACGCCCAACCCCGTCGTCCACGGCTACATCGTCCCCGGTTATCCGCACCCGCTGCTCGCACCCGAGCGCAACGCAGGGTGGAAGAGTTTGCGCGCATCGTTCGCAACCATCGCGCGCGAGATGCGTGCGTTCGACGCGGATCTGCTGCTTCTGTACAGCACGCAGTGGATCAGCATCATCGGCCACCAAGTGCAGGCCGACCCGGAGCCGGTGTGGCGTCACGTGGATCCGGAGTGGCACGAACTCGGCGACATGCCGTATCGCTTCCGCATGGACCCGGAGTTTGCGGAGGCATATCGCGTCGCGGCGGAAGCGCGCGGTCTGCACGCGCGCACCGTGTCCTACTACGGCTTTCCGATCGACACCGGAACGGTTGTCGCACTGACGTTGCTGAACGAAGGGAATCGTCTCCCCGCGAGCGTCGTGTCGTGCAACATGTACGCGGATCGCGCGGAGACGATCGTGCTCGGCAAAGCGGCGCGCGACGCATTGCAGGCGACGGGGAAGCGGGCGGTCGCGATCGCGGTGACGGCGCTGTCGAACCGGATGTTCACGCGCGACATCGATCCGAGCGAGGATCGCGTGTCGTCGCTCAAGGACGACGAGTGGAATCGCAAGATCCTCGAGCTGCTCGGCGAGGGGCGATTGGAAGATGTGTCGCAGCTCGCGCGCGAGTTCAGCGGTCAAGCGAATGGCGACCAAAAGATGAAGGCGATCTGGTGGCTCACCGCGCTCATGGGCGAGAACAACAACTACGCCGGACGCGTCGTGGACTACCAAGCGATTTGGGGGACGGGTGCGGCGATCGTGTCGCTCGCGCCAGACGCGAAGGCCGCGGGCCAACTCGAGTTCGACGAGGAGAGCGTGGAGGTGTACGGCGGCGATCGCAGCGTGCTGAGCGGCGAGTTCGACGTGCCGGCCGGCGGTGCGACTGCGACCGCGACGACGGTCGACACGCGCGGCGCGGTGCGCACCGATGCCGCTCCGCGTCCCGTCGGCGCGTACGCACACGCGCGCCGCGTGGGCGATCTGCTCTTCGTGGCGGGCATGGGACCGCGCCGCCCCGGCAGCGACGACATCCCCGGCGGCCCGGTGCGTGACGCCGACGGCACGCCGCGCGCGTACGACATCGAAGCGCAAACGCGCTCGGCCATCGACAACGTGCGCGCGGTTCTCGAAGCGGCCGGGTCGTCGCTGGACAAGGTGCTCGACGTGACCGCGTTCCTGATCGACATGGATCGTGACTTCGACACGTTCAATCGCGTGTATGCCGAGGCTTTCGGACACATAGGCGCCACGCGCACGACGCTCGCGGTGAGCGCTCTCCCGACGCCGATCGCGGTGGAACTCAAAGTCATCGCGTCCGCCTAGCGCGCGCGTGCTTCCCTCCCTGCCGCTGGATCACCTGCCCGCGTTTGCGGAGCAGTTGTGGTTCCTGTTCCTGTTCGCGTTCGTCGACGCGCTGGGCATCCCGCTCGCCTCCACCGTGCTCATGGCGTACCTCGGGACGATTCACGCGCCGATCGCGGTCGCGATGGTCGGCGCGGCGGGCACGGCCGGTGGGTCGGTCGCGCAGTATCTACTGGTGCGATGGCTCCTGCGATGGGAGCACAAACTGCCGCGTGCACTCCGGCGCGTACGCGCACGCCTGCAGGAGATCGTCCAGCAGGAGCGCACAGCGACGTTCTGGACGCTGTTCATCATCTACGCCACGCCGCTCGCCGCCGGCCCGCTGCGATTGATTGCCGCGGCGACGGGTTATTCGCTCACGCGCTTCGCGCTCGCGATCGGGCTGGGGTGCGTGCCCTACTACTTCGGCCTCGCATGGGTGGGGCACGCGATTCGCCTTACGCTCTGGCAGATGGCGCTTCTCGTCGTCCTGCTCGCGGCGATCGGGGCGGTGATGTGGTGGCGCGCCCGGGCTCGCCGCGTCTGACGCCGTGCCGTACCGCCCGCGCGCAGGGGCTACGGCGCGTCCCGAGAACGCCGGCGGAGCCCGCCGCCTGGGGCACGATCAACCTCCCGTATCACTCGGCGCGCCTCCGGAGCGGCGCAGCCCTCAGAGGCACCGGTCCATCCGCCTGGCGCACAGCACGATAGCCGCACCACACAGTCCTTCAGCCTCTCCTCAAAAGTGCCGACAACTGAACATCGCTTGGGACGCAAGGCGCGGTGGACCATTGAGGGACCGGATGGAGCAATCGATGGGCGAACAGGCCGACGGCCTCTTTGCATTCGCTCCCGACGCGCTCCTCGTGGTGTGCGACGACCTGATCGTCTTGGCCAACGAGGCGGCGCAGCGGTTGTTTTCCGCGCACTCCCCCGCGCGACTCCAGGGGCAGTCTCCGCTCGATCTCACGTATCCCGACGATCACGACTTGATGCGCGCGTGCGTGCACATCGGCGAGGCGGACGCCTCGATCGGCGACACCGTCACCGACCCGGTGGAACTGCGCGTCGTGCGCATGGACGGTTCCGCGGTCGACGCGGAAGTCGTGGCCGCGCGCATTGAGTGGAACGGCGCGCGCGCGGTGTTGCTGTCGCTGCGCGACGTGAGCGAGCGACGCAAGGCGGATGAGCGCCTTCGCCACAGCCGCCTGCAGCTCCTCGAGCAGCACTCGATTCTCGCCGACCTCGCCAAGTCGGACGCCTTTCGCGGCACGGATCCGTCCGCGACGTTTCGTAGCCTCACCGAGACGGCCGCGCGCGTCATGCGCATCGACCGCGTCAGCGTCTGGCAACTGAGCGACGACGGCCGCGCGATGTGCTGCATCGACACCTTCGACCGGCGCGACGAGACGCACGCAACAAGCGACAACCTGCTCACCGCCGCCGCACCGCACTACATGAACGCGCTGCGCTTCGGATCGGCGATCGTGACGGACGATCCGCACAGCGATTCACGCACGTCCGAGTTGTCTTCCGCGTATCTCACCCCACTCGGCATCACGGCGGTCATGGACATCCCCCTGCACGTCGGCGGCGAACTGCGCGGGAGTCTGCGCTTCGAGCAGGTGGGACTCACGCTGCCGTGGACGCCGGAGGAGCGCGTGTTCGGTCTCGCGCTCGCGAACCTCGTGACGCTCGCGGTCGAGCAGGACGAACGCCGGCGCGCGGAGTCCGCGTTGCGGGACAGCGAACAGCGCTTCCGGCAGCTCGCCGAGAACATCGAAGAGGTGTTCTGGATGACCACGATCGACGTGAGCCGCGTGCTGTACGCGAGCACGGCGTTCGAGCGGGTGTGGGGACGCAGCCTCGACGCACTCCTGCAGAATACGGACGGGGGGTTCTTGGCGAACTGGTCGAGTTGGATCGTGGAGGAGGATCGCGCCGCCGCGCGCGCCGCCATCGAGGGCATCACCCGCACCGGCGGCTACGAGATTGAGTACCGCATCGTGCGTGGCGACGGCGCCGTGCGCTGGATCCGCGATCGCGCACACGTGATCCACGACGCGAACGGCACACCGTACCGTCTCGCGGGCGTCGCCGAGGACGTGACCGAACGCAGGGAAGCGGACGAAGCGATTCGCTCATTCAGCCGCGAACTCGAGCAGCGCGTGCGCGAACGCACGCGGCAGCTCGAATCGGCAAACGACCAACTCCGCAGCTCCGAAGGGCGACTCCGCGCGCTCGTCGAAGCGCTACCCGACATGATGTTCCGCCTGACCCGCACCGGGTACATCCTGGACTGCACGGCGCGGCGGTCGACGGGTTTCATCGCAGACTCGGTCGTGGGCAAGCGTTTCTCGGAGATCGCGCTGCCGCCCTCGGTGGTAGACAACTGCCTCGTCGCCTGCGCGAGTGCGATCGATTCCGGCGAAATGCAATCGCTCGACATCAGCGTGCCGGATCCCAGCGGCAGCCGGGAATACGAGGCGCGTGTCGTGCGCAGCGGCGCGGACGAAGTCGTCGCGATTCTCCGGGACATCACCGAGCGCAAGCAGGCGGAGGAGCACCGCACGCAACTCGAATCGCAACTCCGGCGGGCGCAGAAGATGGAAGCGGTGGGCACGCTGGCCGGCGGCATCGCGCACGACTTCAACAACATCCTGACCGCGGTGCTCGGGTACACCGCGCTCCTCGAACGCGATCTGCAGGACAACGCCAAGGCGCTGGATCGCCTGGGCCGCATCACCGCCGCCGGTGTGCGCGCGAAGGACCTCGTGCGCGAGATCCTCACGTTCAGCCGCCAGCAGGAACAGCAACGCCAGGTGGTGCGCCTCCAGTCCGTCGTGAAGGAGGCGTTGAAGCTGCTGCGCGCGGCCATTCCGACGACGATCGAAATGCACAAGCAGATCGACGAGGACACGCCCGCCGTGTTCGTCGACGCCACGCAGATGCACCAAGTCGTGATGAACCTCACGGTCAACGCGTCGCACGCGATGGAGGACACGGTCGGCGACCTGTACGTGTCGCTCGGCGTGGTGGACGTGGACGCGGAGTTCGCGTCGGAGTGGGCGGACCTGCGCCCGGGACGCTACGTGCGCTTGCAGGTGCGCGACACGGGGTGCGGGATCGACGACGCCACGCTCGACCGCATCTTCGAGCCGTTCTTCACGACGAAGGGCCCGACGAAGGGCACGGGGCTCGGCCTCGCCGTCGTGCACGGCATCGTGCGCGATCACGACGGCGTGATCACCGTGGAGAGCGAAGTCGGACAGGGCAGCACGTTCAGTGTGTACCTGCCCACGACCGAGGTGGCGGAATCCGCCGTGGACGTCGTGGCGCCGCGCCTCGTGGCCGGCGCAGGGCAACGCATCATGGTTGTCGACGACGAGCCGTCCATCGCGGAGTTGTCGTGCCTCGTGCTGCAGTCGCTCGGCTACGCGGTCGTGCAGTGCAGCAGCGCCTCCGAAGCGCTGCGCGCCGTCGGGGAGAACGCGGCGTTCGACTGCATCATCACGGACCTCGCGATGCCGGGAAAGACGGGTCTCGAACTAGCCGAGGAAGTGCATGCGCAGCACCCGGAGATTCCGTTCATCCTGTGCACCGGCTACGGCGGGTCGATCACCGAGGATCGCTCCAAGGCGGCGGGGATTCGCCGCACATTGCTCAAGCCGTTCATGCCGGCGGACCTCAGCACCGTGTTGCACGAAGTTCTTTCCGACTCCGCGCAAGCCGCGTAGTGTCGCGCGCATGTGGCGCGCTCTTCTGCTCACTCTCCTCTTCGCCTGGTGTTCGCTCGATGCGGCCGCGCGCACGCGCGTCGTCGTCGCCGACTCGCCGTGCTCGTGCCGCGGTCAGCACGGCGAGTTTCGCTGGCGCGCGAAGACGGAGTCCGACGTGCCCCCTGCGCGTCTGGCGCGCGATCACGAGGTGCGGCCGTCGGACATCGGCGCGTGGCGCGGTCCCGGCGGAGAGTTCGTCGCGAGCACACCGCGCCGCGGACGCGAGCGCGAGTGGTATGCGCTGACCGGGCGCATCGTGCGCCTCAAACTCGAACCGGACGGCGACCTGCATGTGCAACTCGCAGATGTCGGCACCGGCACCGGTCCGCGTGGGCGTGACGCGGTGGAAGTGGTGGCCGAAGTACCGTACGGCGAGGCGTGGTGCGAGATCCGGCGCGCGTTGTTCGCGCTCACCTCGACGCGCTTCCCCCTGGAGACCGTGCGCGGGCGTACCCTGCGACTCAAGCGGCAACCCGTCGTGCGCGTCGTGGGGCGTGCGTTCTACGACGCCGCGCACTCCGGCGACGACACCACGCTCAACCGCCGCGAACGGAACGACGGCCGCGCAGTCGCGGTGTGGGAGATTCACCCGGTGATGGCGCTGTCGATCGCTTCGGAGAAGTGACGCGCGGCGTCCACTGGTACCGCTCTAGGAGAACACGCCCCTCACAATCGAAGCGCACGCCTTCGCGCGCGAGCATGCGCCGTTGGCGCTCCGCACCCCCGTCGCCGGAGCGCAGGCTGATCTCCCCGCGCGCGTTGATCACGCGATGCCACGGTACGTCGTGCCCCGGCGGAAGCGCGTGCAGTGCATATCCGACCTGCCGCGCATGACGCGGGCGCCCCGCGAGCGCCGCAATCTGCCCGTACGTCGCGACGCGTCCGCGCGGGATGCGGCGCACCGTTTCGTAGATTGCGCGGTACGCCGCCGAGAGCGTGCGCTCTACCACAACTCCACGCCGTTGATTGCCACCGGCGCGAACATCACACGCGGCTGCATGCCCGCGCGCGCCATGTGCGCGAAGAACGCGCGCTCCGCCGACGGCAGTGCATCGAGCACCGCACGCACCGGATCGAGGTCCGCCGCGCTCGGCACCAGGGCGGCGCGCGTGCCGAACGGGCTGATCTTGAACAGGTCGGGATTGATGAATCCGACGCTCGGTCCTTCGGTCACGTCCACCGCGCGCGTGGCGGGGATGCCGCTGCGCTGCTTCGCGAGCGCGAGCGCGTCCCACAACGTGCCCATGTCGTCGACCAAACCCAGTCCCTGTGCGCGCGATCCGGAATAGAAGTGTCCCTGACCGATGGAGTCGACGCGCGCCCGCGGAAGGTCGCGCGCACGCGCGACCGCATCGACGAAGTTGTCGTAGAGCGTGAACATGGTCTGCCGCGCGCGCTCGCGCTCTTCCGGCGAGAGGTCGCGGCGAGGGATCACGGCGCCGATGAACGGCACGGACGCGCCGCGTTCGAGGTCGGCGTGCCTCCCGCGCGCCACGCCGTCGTACGACAACCCCATACGCGACGTGAACGACTTGTCGTAGATGAACATGGAGATCACGCCGATCGACCCGGTGATGCTGTACGGCGACGAGAGGATCGCGTCGCCGTCCATCGAAATCCAATATCCGCCGGAGCCCGCGACTTGTCCTTGCGACACGATTACGGGCTTCACCTTCGACGCGAGGCGCAGCTCGCGCGCGACGAGATCGCTCGGGAGCGGATCGCCGCCGGGAGAATCCGCGCGCAGCACGATCGCTTTCACGGCGCGGTTGTCGCGCGCCTCGCGAATCTTGCGTGAGAGCACGCGTCCGCGAATCCCGCTGTCCATCTCGCACGGGCCGATCGCGTAGAGCACCGCGATGCGCGGCTGCATGCCCCACTCGAGTTCGTCCCACGTGTGATCGCCGTGCACGAGAGCGATAGGCGACGTCGCGCGTACGCGCCGCGCGTCACGGCGCGCGGCCGCGAGCGCGTCGTGCCACGAACCGATCGAGTCCGCCAGACGCAGCGTGCGCGCCTCCTCCGCGAGCACGTAGGCCTTCGTGTTGACGAGCGTGTCCCATTCGGCGCGCGTGAAGCCGCGCGCGCGCGTCACGGTGCGCGCCATGTCCTCGTACCAGTCGTCGATCAAGTCTTGCCGCTGCTGGCGATCCGCGTCGGACATGCTCGTGCGCGAGAAGCTCTCGACCGCGGATTTGTATGTGAAGAACCGCAGCTCATCGACGCCGATGCCGAGTTTGTCGAGCGCGCTCTTGTAAAACGTGCGCCCCGCGGCGAGGCCGCGCACGTCCACTTCCGCCATCGGGTCGAGCCAAATCGTGTTGGCGACGGTCGCAAACACATACGTGAACATGTTGAGATTGTCCGCGTACACGGTGACGGTGCGGCCCGTCTCGCGGAAACGCGCGAGTTGCGTACGCACTTCCCAGAGCATTTCGGGCGTCATTTGCATGCCGGAGAGGTTGAGCGCGAGGCCGCCGACGCTCGGATCGCCCGCTGCGCGTGCGATCTCCTCGAGCACGGACAGAAGCGTGCGGCGATCGTCGAAGAGCTGGTAGCGCTGATAGGCGAGCGATCCGCGCAAGTCCACTTCGCGAATGCCGCGCCGACGCGGTTCGTAAATGGGCGGTCCCGCGGGGCCCACCTCCACCGTGTACGTGTTGCCGGTGTGGTCGCTGTTGGCATCGTAGTGCGGGCGCGCGCTCACGCGCAGCCCGCGCGAGAGCGTGACCGTGGCGGCGAACGAGAACGAGTCGTCGTCCCGCACCTTGCCCGAGAGCGTGAGGCCGCGCAGCGGGATCACCTCCGCGCCGAATCCCGTATGCGCGTCGCCGAGCCGTTCGCCCTTGCGCGTCACCGCGTCGGCGAACAGCGTGACGCGCGTCCCGAACGGCCGCACGCCGATGTCCGCTTGCCACGTGTTGTCGCTCGCATCGAGATCGTGCGTGTAGACCGAACCGATCGAGACCATGCGCGACGGCCGAACGATGGCGCCCACCGCGAGGCGCTCGTGCCGCGGCCAGCGGGCACGCAGCGTGTCCTTCTGGTTCGACGCCCACGAATACCCGATGCCGAATCCGCCGGCCTGCGTCCCGCCCGAGAGCGCGAGCGTGTAGTCGGTGAGCGTGGTGAACGTGCCGTCGCCCGGGCGCAGTTCGAGGCGGCGCGTGCCGAAGCCGAGCCCGGGAAATTTCCACACGGTGGAGCGCGCCCGCGGGCCCGCGCCGCGCAGCGAGTCATCCCACGCAATCAGCGCGCCGCGCTGTTGTGTGCCCCACGCCGCCGGGTTGAAGAACCCTGCGGCCAAACTCGACGACGAGCCGGGGACATGCGCGAGGAAGTCGGATTCGGCGGGGTAGTTCGGGAGCGCGGAGGGAATGGCATGCGCGAGCGGTGCGTAGGCAACGCCTGCTGCGACGAGAACAGCGCAGACGCTACGTCGAGTGCGGGCCTTTCGGGCTGCGGGAGATCTCCGCGAACGCAGTGGCATGTCGGATGTCCTTTCCTTGCACCATGAACACGACCATCTCCGCAAGGTTGGTCGCGTGATCCGCTATTCGTTCGATGTACTTGGCGATGGCCTGCAAGCGAATGCCGCGGTAGATCGTGTGCGGATCCTCCATCATGTAGACGAGCACCTCGCGAAAGAGCTGCGCGTAGTACTCGTCCACCACCGCATCGCGGTCGATCACGGCGCGTGCCCGCGCAACGTCCTCGCGCACGAATGCATCGAGCGCGTCGCGCACCATGCCTTCCGCGGCTTCGGCCATCGCGGGAATGCTGATGTACGGTTTGAGCGGCGGCTCCTGGTTAAGGTCGACCACGCGCTCGCAGATGTTCACGGCCAGATCGCCGATGCGTTCCAGGTCGGTCACCAGCTTGAGCGCCGTGGCGAGAAAACGCAGGTCGGACGCGACGGGTTGCCGGCGTGCGAAAATACTCAGGCAGAGTTCGTCCGTCTCCACTTCGAGGCGGTTCACGCTCAGGTCTTGGCGGATGATCTGCCGCGCCAGGTCGCTGTCGCGTTCGATCAGCGCGCGCACGCTGCCGGCGATCATGCTCTCGACCTGCGCGCCCATGTGCAGCATGCGCTCGCGCAGCTCGTGCAGCTCGTGTTCGTATTCGCGGTTGGTGTGTTCGCGCGTGGGCGTCATTATCCGAAGCGTCCCGTGATGTAATCCTCCGTGCGCCGGTCGTTCGGCTTCGTGAAGATCACGTTCGTGTGATCGTACTCGATGAGCGATCCCAGGTAGAAGAATGCGGTGAAGTCCGCGACGCGCGCGGCTTGCTGCATGTTGTGCGTGACGATCGCAATCGTGTACGTGCCGCGCAGTTCGTCCATCAGCTCCTCGATCTTCGCGGTGGCGATCGGGTCGAGCGCGGACGTGG